>CAYUYN010000069.1:4705-10517 GCA_964449185.1 uncultured Anaerolineales bacterium
TGCCCGCCAAAGCCAAAGGCATTGCTGATGGCGGTGTCGAAGCGCAGCTCGCGGGCGGTGTTGGGCACGTAGTCCAGGTCGCAGGCCGGGTCGGGCGTGCGGTAGTTGATGGTCGGCGGCACGATATTGGTGCACAGCGCCTGCACGCAGATAATGGCCTCGATCGCGCCGGTCGCGCCCATCATGTGGCCGGTCATGGACTTGGTGGACGAGATGGGAATCTCGTAGGCGCGCTCGCCAAAGGCCGCCTTCACCGCCGCGGTCTCGGCGGCGTCGTTGAGCGGCGTGCCGGTGCCGTGGGCGCTGATATAGCCCAGCTCATCGGCATTGATGCCGGCGCTCTTGAGGGCCTGGAGCATGGCCCTGGCGCCGGTGATGCCATTCTCATTGGGCGCGGTGATGTGGTAGGCATCGGCGGTCGCCCCATAGCCGGCCAGCTCGGCCAGGATCACGGCGCCGCGCGCCTGGGCGTGCTCCAGCGACTCGACGACGAGCACGCCGGCGCCCTCGCCCATGACCACGCCGTCGCGTTCCTTGTCGAATGGCTGTGGGATGCCCTCGGTGCGGTGTGACATGGCGCCTAGCCGGTCAAAGGCGGCCACCCCCGTTTCCCCGATAGTGGCGTCGCTGCCGCCGGTGAGCATGGCATCGGCCATGCCGCTGCGCACCATAAGCCAGGCGATGCCCAGGCTGTCGTTGGCCGTGGCGCAGGCCGAGGCCACCGCAAAGTTGGGGCCGCGCGCGCCGATGTCGATGCCCACCAGGCCGCCGGCGCCATTGGGCATCATCATGGGGATGGTGAAGGCGTTGACGCGCCGCGGGCCGGAGGCGGTGAGCACCCGCACCGCATCCTGAAAGGCCTTCAGCCCGCCGATGGACGAACCGATGATGACGCCCACGCGGTCGGCATTCTCGTCCGTAATCCGCAGGCCCGAGTGCGCCAGGGCTTCCTTGGCGGCCGCGGTGGCGAACTGCTCGAAGCGGTCACGCCGGCGCGCTTCCTTGGCGTCCATGTATTGGGCCGGATCAAAGTTCTTCACTTCGCCGGCCACCTTGACCAGGTAGTCGGTGGTGTCGAAGTTGGTGATGGGGGCGATGCCCGAGCGTCCGTTGGAGATGTTGTCCCAGGTCTCGCGCACGTTGAGCCCCACGGGGGTAACGGTGCCCAGGCCGGTGATGACGACGCGGTGTGTCATGAGGCTTCTCCTACTCTAAGGTGGACCAAGTCGTGGTAGCCTGGTTGAATTGCTCGATCCAATTACCAATGACAATTTACCAGTTACTCTTCAGCCCACTGCCGGTCAACATCACGACCGTCTCGCCCGGCCCCTGAGTGGCCGGGTGGGCCAGGGCTTCCCATACCACGGCCGAGGTCGGTTCTACATAGAACCCCAAACGCGCCAAAGCGGTGTGCCCGGCCAGGATGGCGGGGTCTTCCACGGCCAGCACGGTGCCGGCGCTTTCGTTGAGTGCCGCCAGCACCGCGTCGCCGCGCACCGGCCGCACGACCCGGATGCCCTCGGCCACCGTCTCGCCCTCGGTCACCCAGCCCAGGCCCTCGCGGCCGTAGGCATGCACGGCCCAAATGGGCGCGCAGGCCATGGCCTGCACCCCAATGAGTTGCGGCAGATGCTCGATCAACCCAGCCTGGAGCAGGGCCTTGAAGCCGCGGTGCAGCCCCAGCAGCAGGGTGCCGTGGCCCAGCGGCAAAACAACCCTGGCCGGCGCCCGCCCCAACTGTTCCCACAGCTCGTAGGCAGCCGTGGCGTTTCCGGCCAGGCCGAGCGGATTATAGATGTGACTGCCGTATTGTGCCCCGGCCTTTACCGCGGCCTCCGCGGCTTCGGCGGCCTTGGAACGCGGCCCCTCCACCGGCACCACCTGCGCGCCGTAGGCCGCGATCTGCGCCCGCTTGGGGCCGGCCGCCGTGGCCGGGACGAACACGCGCGCCTGGAGGCCGGCCCGGGCGGCATAGCCGGCAAAGGAGGCGCCGGCATTGCCCGACGAGTCTTCCACCGCCTCGCGGATGCCCGCCGCCTTGAGCCCGGTGAACATCACCGCCATGCCCCGGTCCTTGAAGGAGCCGGTCGGCTGAATGAACTCCAGCTTGAAGTGCACGGTCCGGTCGCCGGCGACCGCGGGGGCCGTGGCCACGACCAGCGGCGTGGCGCCTTCGCCCAGGCTCACCGGCTCGGCATCCGGAGGCAGGGGAAAGGAGTGGGCGTAGCGCCAAATTCCGGGGGCGGCGGTAAGCTGGGCCGGGTCAAAGACCAGCGGCGCGCTCAGGTCCAGCACGCTGCCGCAGACCGGGCAGGCGCCTCCGCTATAGGTGAGCGGCTGGGTGCGGCCGCAACTGGTGCACTTGAACGGGGCAGTGGCAGCGGCGGTCAATCGGCCTTGCCCGGGGTGTAGTGGCCTTCCACCCAAACCTCGCCATTCGGGCCGATCTCTTTCTTCCACACCGGCACGATTTCCTTCAACCGGTCGATGCCATAGCGCGCGGCCTCGAACACCCCCGTGTCGCGGTGGGCCGACGAGCAGCCGATGAGCACGGTGGGCGTGCCCGGCTCCAGCGGGCCGATGCGCTGCACCAGGGCGATGCCCTCCACGGTGGGCCAGCGCGCCCGGATCTCATCCGCCACCTGCTTCATCTTGGCTTCGGCCATGGGCACGTAGGCTTCGTATTCCAGCCGCTGGGTCTGGTGCGGGCCGAGGGCGCCATGGGTGCGGCGCGTCTCGCCGCGCACCATGCCGGTGAACACACACGCCGCCCCGGTGGTGGGCAGTGTGATCGACGCCACCAGTTCATTCAGGTCGATAGCGTCGTTGGTGATGCGCCACAGGGTGGGGGGCTGGGCGCGTTCGGGCTGGCCGGGTACCGGCACACCGCCCGAGCTTGGCGCGCCGCCCGACACGGGCGGAAATAGCGCCACCTCATCGCCGTCGTGCAGGGCGTCATCGGGCAGGGCAAACTCGCGGTTAATGGAGACCAGCGCGGTGGGCAGGGCCGGGGCCAGGGCCGGCATCTGCTCGGCCAGGGCCGCCTTGAGCACGGTCACGGTGGCCGCCTCGGGCAGCGCCAAAGGGGTCCGGTCGCGGCCGGCGCGGTCTTTGAGGGTGGCGAAGAACAAGACGGTGAGGTTCACTGCGGTCAGGGTCCGTTAGGCGTTGACGACGTCGCCGCTAAGCCCGCCGTGCTTCTCCAGCAGACGCACGCGCGTAATGACCATGGTCTTCTCGGCGGCCTTGGCCATGTCGTAGACCGTCAGGGCCGCCACGGTCACGGCGGTGAGCGCTTCCATCTCCACGCCGGTCTTGCCGGTGGTGCGCACGGTGGCGCGGATGGAGACGCCGGGCAGGCTGTCATCCAGCTCGCAGCGCACGTCGATATGGGTCAGGGGCAGGGGATGGCACAGCGGGATCAGCTCGCTGGTGCGCTTGGCCGCCATCACCCCCGCCAACTGGGCCACGGTGAGCACAGCGCCCTTTTTGATCTGCCCGGCGCGGATCAGCGCCAGGGTCGCGGGCAGCATGTGTACCTCGCCGGCGGCCACGGCCACGCGTTCGGTGTCCGGCTTGTGGCCCACGTCCACCATGCGGGCGTTGCCGTGCTCATCGAGATGGGAAAGAGTCATGGGTCAATGGTAAGTGGTAAGCAGAAATTGGCAAATGGATCTGCGCGCCGCACGTCCGTGGTGCGTATTCCGTATTCCATTAGGCTAGCGCTTCACTCGTTCTTCGTCGTGCGCCTGAACTAGAGGTCCATCGTCGGTCGTCGGTCGTCCATCGTCGGCTCTTCCTTCTGCGCTGTCCTTCGTCAGGTACAAAGGCCGGTTCTTCACCTCATCGTAAATGCGGCCCAGGTACTCGCCCAGGATGCCCAGGAAGATGAGCTGCACGCCGCCCAGGAAAAGCACCGCGATCAGGGTCGTGGCCTGGCCGCCAAAAAAGTTATTCTGGTTGATGGCGCGCAGCAGGATGACGATGGGAATGGCGACGAGCGCCAGCCCGGACACAAAGAAGCCGACCGTGGTGGCGAGCTGGAGCGGCACGTACGAGAAGCTGGTGATGGCGTCGCCGGCGAACTTGACCATGCGGCGCAGGGGATATTGGGTCTCGCCCGCATAGCGCTCATGGCGCACGTAGCGGATGCCGGTCTGCTTATAGCCGACCCACACCGCCAGGCCGCGCATGAAGCGGTGGTGCTCGCGCAGCAGGCGCATGGCCAGCACCGCGCGCCGGTCCAGCAGGCGGAAGTCACCCGTGTCGGGCGGGATGTCAATGGAAGCCAGCCGCTGGATCAGGCGGTAGAAGACCGAGGCGGTCAGCAGCTTGAACCAGGTTTCGCCCTGGCGCTTGGCGCGCTGCGCATAAACTACCTCGTAGCCTTCTTTCCACTTGGCAATCAGCTTGGGGATGTCCTCGGGCGGGTCCTGGAGGTCCGAGTCGATGATGACGACGGCGTCGCCCTCGGCCTGGTCCAGGCCGGCGGTAATGGCAATTTGGTGGCCGAAGTTGCGCGAAAACTCGATCAGGCGCACGCGGGGGTCGCGGGCGCGCAATTCACGGCCAATTTCGGGTGAGCGGTCACGGCTGCCGTCGAAGATCAGGACCAGTTCGGACGTACCGTCCAAGGTATCCATAACGGCGCTTGTGCGCCGATAGAACTCAGCCAGGCCGTCTTCTTCATTGAATACCGGTGCGACGATGGAGTAGCGTGGTCGGAGGGTGGGCATCCAAGGGGCGTCCACGATTGAGTGAAATAACGCGATAGTGGCGGAATTATAACCGATTCATTCGGTTGGTGGCAGGTCATAATCCAGGATGGTATAATGCCGCACGATGTTTGCGAAGGCGAAGTCGATCCGCGAGAGCCTGGAACGCACGCGCCAATCGGTCTTCGGCCAGATTATGACCTTCCTGGGTCAGGCCGATGTGACCGAGACGACGTTTGACGACCTGGAGGCCATGCTTATCCAGGCCGACCTGGGCGCGGTGCTGGCCGACGAGTTGGCGGCCGAATTGGAAGTGCGCGCCGACCGGGAAGGCATTGTTCGGGCGCAGGACCTGCGCAAGGTCCTGGTGCAGGAGCTGCGCAAGCGCCTGGGCGACGCCAGGCCCCTCGATCTGAGCCAGCGGCCCTCGGTGATCCTGCTGGTGGGCGTGAATGGCTCGGGCAAGACCACCACCGCCGCCAAGCTGGCACGCTACATTCAGGGCCAGCGGCGCGAGGTGATGCTGGGCGCCGCCGACACCTTCCGCGCCGCGGCCGTGGAACAGCTCGAAATTTGGGGCCAGCGCCTGAATGTACCGGTCATTTCCGGCCAGCCCAACGCCGACCCCGGCGCCGTCGCCCACGACGCCGTCACCGCCGCCCGCGCGCGCAACGTCGACGCCCTGATCGTGGACACCGCCGGCCGCCTCCAGAACAAGACCAATTTGATGGAAGAGCTGAAGAAGGTGCGCGGTGTCATTGCCCGCGCGCTGCCGGGCGCCCCGCACGAGACCCTGCTGGTGCTGGATGCCACCACCGGCCAGAACGCGCTCTCTCAGGCGCAGGCCTTCAAAGAAGCGGCCGACCTCACCGGCGTCGTGCTGGCCAAGCTCGACGGCTCGGCCAAGGGCGGCATGGCCTTTGCCATCCGCCAGACCCTCGGCGTCCCCATTCGCTTCATCGGCACCGGGGAGAAGTTTGAAGACTTTGCGGCGTTTGAGCCGGACAAGTTCATACAAGGGTTGTTGGAAGAAGAATAGTGTGTGAGTGTGTGGGTATGCGAGTGTGTGCGTGAAAGACACCCACACACCCACACAC
>CAYUYN010000069.1:10617-14622 GCA_964449185.1 uncultured Anaerolineales bacterium
ACACCCACACACCCACACACTTACATACGCACACACTGAAGCATTGGAGCCTCATGGAAGACCTCACTGCCCGCCTCCGCCTCCTCGACGAGAAAATCCGCACGCTTTTGGAGCGTCTTTGACCTGCCAACCAAGGATAAACAGCTAGCTGATTTGGACGCGCGCGCGCAGGACCCCACACTGTGGAACGACCCGGCGCGGGCGCGGAAGACCATGCGTGAGCTTTCCGCGCTGCGCGAAGAGGTGGAGCGCTGGAGGGGCGCGGCGCGGCGGACCACCGAGGCCCTGGAGCTGACGGCGCTGGGGGATGAGAGCTTGCGGCCCGACCTGGAACGTGAGGTGGACGCGCTCGAGCGGGAAGTGCGGCAGCTTGAGT
This sequence comes from uncultured Anaerolineales bacterium, assembly GCA_964449185.1. Taxonomy (GTDB): domain Bacteria; phylum Chloroflexota; class Anaerolineae; order Anaerolineales; family UBA6663; genus CAYUYN01. The sequence continues at coordinate 10,994 of CAYUYN010000069.1, forward strand.
TTGCCACCCTGCTGTCGGGTGAGTTCGACCACGACAACGCCATCTTTACCGTTTTCGCGGGGGCAGGGGGAACCGAGTCGCAGGATTGGGTGGCCATGCTCCACCGCATGTACCTGCGCTGGATGGAGGCGCACGGCTACAGGGTCGAAGTCATCGACTCCAGCGCAGGCGAAGAGGCCGGGCTAAAGTCGGTGACAGTGTCGGTGGAAGGGCCAAATGCCTACGGCTACCTGCGCGCCGAGAAGGGCACTCACCGCCTGGTGCGCCTGTCGCCGTTTGACTCGGCTCACCGCCGGCATACCTCGTTCGCCTCGGTGGAGGTCTACCCGCAGGTGGAAGACGTGGGCGAGATCGAGATCAAGCCCAACGAGATCGAGATCGATACCTATCGCGCCTCGAGCGCCGGCGGGCAGAACGTGCAGAAGAACGCCACGGCCGTGCGCATCCGGCACCTGGCGACCGGCATCGTCGTGACCTGCCAGAATGAGCGCTCGCAGTCCCAGAACCGCGAAAACGCGCTCAAGGTGCTGCGGGCACGGCTGCTGGACCTGGAACTCGAAGCGAAGGAGCGCGAGATCACCGCGCTCAAGGGGGAGCGCGTCAAGGCTGAGTGGGGACAGCAGATCCGTTCGTACGTGCTGCACCCGTACCAGATGGTTAAGGACCACCGCACCGGCTACGAGACCTCGCGCACCGAGGACGTGCTGAGCGGCCGCCTGGACGAGTTTATTGAGGCCTATTTGCGCTCGCGTATTGGCATTGCCTAGGAGGCTTACATCCGATGAATAAACGCCCGTCTCGACCCTCCCGACCCGCCCCGCAGAAGATCAATCGGCCCGCCACCAAGGCGCCGCCATCGCCGCCGCCCAGCATCCAGAAGCGCCGGCCGGCCACCCCGCCGCCTCCGCCGCGCCCCATGGTGACGGCGCACGATCGCCAGCAGCAAAAGGAGCTGCGCCGCGCCAACTTCAGCGCCGGGAACAACCAGCCCGCGCTGGGCGGGGCCGCCGCGGGCGCCGCCGCCGGGGCGGCGGTGGATGCGTTTGCGGATGAGCAGAACCGCTTCAATGCCCTCCAGGGCCAACTGAACCTCACGCAAGTGCACGATGAGCTGGAAGATATCGAAAGCGCCATCAATGCGCTGCCGGCCAATATCGAGAACATCCGCGCGCGCGGCTATGTCTTCAAGAGCTACCTGGAAAAGAAGGTTGAGACACTGACCACCCAATGGCGCGACCTGCGGCCGCGGGTTGAAGCGGCCGTGCAGCAGCAGCAGAGGGCGCTGCGCAACGACGCCACGCGGTTGCAGATGCAGTTGAGCCGGCGCCAGTTGGCCGGCCCGGCCCTCGCGGGCCTGGAGAGCCAGGTCAGCGCCGCCAACCGCGCCCTGGCGGGCATGTACGACACCCTCGACAACAATGTCAACCAGACCCAGCAGCAGTTGGATGACATCTCGTGGACCTTGCAGCAGATTGAGCTGGCCTCGTTTGGCTGCCTGCCCACCGAGTGCGCGGTGGAAGCCGTGCCGGCCAACTGGAAGAAGCCCGGTGACAATGACGGGGTAGAGGGCGTGCTGATTTTGACCGACCAGCGCCTGCTGTTCGAGCAGAAGGAAGAAGTCGTCACCAAAAAGGTGCTGTTCTTCGCCACCGAGAAGCAGAAGGTGCAGGCCCTGGCCTGGGAAGTGCCCGCGGTCCAGATCGACAAGGCGGTGGGCTCTAAGCGGGGCTTGATGAACAAGGACGACTTCCTAACAATCACCCTGCCGCCCGAGGCGGGCCTGAAAGGCGCCAACGGCCAGATGCTGTACGACGGCTCGGGCCGGCCGCTGGGCACGACCGAGCTGCACCTGAAGGGCGAGACCGGCGAGGCCTGGCAGGGCTTTATCGGGCGGGTGAAGAGCGGGGAGGTGGCCAAGGAGCGCACGGTGCCGGTGGATGCGGCAGCGGCGGAAACCGCGGCCAACGCGCCGACCAAATGCTCCACCTGCGGCGCCAGCATCACCCAGACCATCCTGCGGGGGCAGACCGAGATTACGTGTGAGTATTGTGGTTCGGTGATGCGGCTATAGGTTGACAAAACAAGCCGCTTATTGACATCGGCCGCCAACTTAGGCTAAACTTCACCGTAAGTCGCCAGTCACATCCAAGGGGCCGCCTTTCCGCGCCTCTTGACAGATCGAAGCCCTTCTATATAATATACTCCACATGCGGACATGCGTGCCACAAACGCGCGATTCGGCGCTTGAAGCCATCCCCGGCTTCAAGCGCTTCTTTTGCTTATTGTTTGACTCTTTTCACACCTAGAGCTGGGAGGCCAACACATGACTGATGGGTACCGTGGTGGGCAGATGCTGGAAGCCAAGGGCTTCACGGCCCTGCGGGTAAGTCTCGCCTCGCCGGAACAGATCAAGAGTTGGTCGTACGGTGAAGTCCTCAAGCCCGAAACCATCAACTACCGCCGCCTGCGGCCGGAGAAGGATGGCTTGTTCTGCGAGGCGATTTTCGGTCCGACCAAGGACTGGCAGTGCTATTGCGGCAAGTATAAGAATGTCCGCTACAAGGGCATCATTTGCGACAAGTGCGGGGTTGAGATCACGCGCTCGTCGGTGCGGCGCGAGCGCATGGGCCACATCGACCTGGCCGCGCCCGTGGCGCACGTGTGGTATACCCGGCGCGTGCCCTCGTACCTGGGCCTGCTGCTGGATGTTTCGCGCCGCAACCTGGATCGCGTGCTGTACTTCGCGCAGTACGTCGTCACGCACGTCGACGACGACGCGCGCCAGAAGGCGCTCAAGCGCCTCGACGAAGAGATCATGCGCGAAGAGAAGCGCAAGGGCGATGAGATCAACCACAAGATCGCCGCGGTTAAGACCCAGCGCGATCGCCGCCTGAGCGAGCTTGAAAACCGCAAGAACACCGCCCGCGAGAAGTACGAAGCCGAGGCGGCCGAGAAGATCGACCCGGTGATGAAGGAAGCCCAGCGCCGCGAGAAGGAGCTGCAGGACAAGGTCGACAGCACCATCCGCAAGGACATTATCTTCGAGGCCACCGGCGAGGTCATCGCCGAGGCCGGCGTCACCATCAACCGCAAGCACGTCACGGCTCTCACCAAGCTGGTGCAGGCGCACGTCGACAAGCTCGAGTCGGACCTGAAGGACAAGCTGGGCCGGGCCATGGAGCGCCTGAAGGACGACGGCGAGAAGACCAAGGCCGAGGCCGAGGACGAAGTGGTGGGGCTGCGCCAGCAGCTCGAGGACCGCAGCGATGGGGTCGACGAGAAGTTTGGCGAAGAGCGCGACGAGCTGCTCAGCCTCACGCCCATGATGTTCCTGGGCGAGACCAAGTACCGCGAGCTCAAACAGAAGTGGGGCCAGGTGTTCAAGGCCGACATGGGCGCCGAGGCGTTCTTCGATATCCTGCGCACCATGGACCTGGAGAAGCTGGGCAAAGAGCTGTGGGTCGAGGTGCGCACCACCAAGAGCAAGCAAAAGAAGAAGAAGGCCGTCAAGCGCCTCAAGGTCGTCGAGGCCCTGCGCCGCTCGGGCAACCGGCCCGAGTGGATGATCCTGACCACCCTGCCGGTCATCCCGCCCGACCTGCGCCCGATGGTGCAGCTCGACGGCGGCC
>CAYUYN010000070.1:0-2895 GCA_964449185.1 uncultured Anaerolineales bacterium
GCGCGCTGCGCCGGTCCGGCTGCTGGAGCGTCAAGCACGGCTGCGAGACCGGGGAGTGCGGCGCCTGCGCGGTGCTGATCGATGGGGCGTTGACCCCCACCTGCATCACCCTGGCCGGGCAGGCCGAGGGGCGGCAACTGGTGACCGTGGAGAGCCTGGCGCCCGGCCAGAGCGTGCACCCGATACAGCAGGCCTTTATCGATACCGGCGCCATCCAGTGCGGCTACTGCACGCCGGCCATGATCCTGGCCGCGAAGGCTCTGCTGGAGCGCACCGTACGGCCCACCGAGGCCGAGGTGCGCGACGTCCTGAGTGGGGTCCTGTGCCGCTGCACCGGCTACAAGAAGCCGGTGGAAGCCGTGCTGCGCGCGGCCGCCCTGCTGCGCGGCGAGCCGGTGCCGGCGGTGGAAGGGCCGGGCATTCCCTTTGAGTCGGTGTTTGGTCACGGGCGCGGCCGGCGCGCTGGCGACGATGACTTGGCCGGGCCAGGCAGCGATGGCGGCCACGGCGGCACGCTCACGCAGCCGGTGGTGGCCTTCCCGGTCACGCTCACCTCGCCGCAGCCCCAGACCGATGTGGTCGGGCACCCCGAGCCCAAGGTGGACGCGGTCAAGCTTTCCAAAGGGCGGCCGGTATTTGTGGACGACGTGGAACTGCCGGGCATGCTGTATGCCGCGCTGCTGACCAGCCCGCACGCGCATGCGCGCCTGCGCCACATTGACGCCAGCCGAGCGCGGGCGCTGCCCGGGGTACACGCGGTGCTGACTTACATGGACGTGCCGCGCGTCATCTATGCCTCGGGCGGACAGTCGTTCCCGAACCCGCCGCCGTGGGACCAGGTGAGCCTGGACGCAAAGGTGCGCTATGTGGGCGATCGGGTGGCCGTGGTGGCCGCCGAAACGCCCGAGATCGCGCGCGAGGCGCTGGGGCTGATCGAGGTGGATTACGAGCTGCTGCCGGCCGTGTTCGATGCGCGCGAGGCCATGCTGCCCGGCGCGCCGCGCCTGCACGACGAGCCGGATGCGGTGAAGATCCTGGATGCGAGCCGAAATCTCGCGGCGCAGGTACACGCGACCGTGGGCGACCTGGAACGCGGCCTGGCCGAGGCCGACCAGGTCTTTGAGCGCACCTACTACTCGCACCAGGTGCAGCAGACGTCGATCGAGCCGCACATCGTCATCACCTATTGGGACGAAGATGATCGGCTGGTGGTGCGCTCCTCGACCCAGGTGCCGTTCCATGTACGGCGCATGCTGGCGCCCCTGGTGGGCCTGCCGGTCAAGCGCATCCGCGTCATCAAGCCGCGCGTGGGTGGGGGCTTTGGCGGCAAGCAGGAAATGCTGATCGAGGACCTGTGCGCGCACCTGACGTTGGCCACCGGCCGGCCGGTGCGTTTTGAGTACACGCGGGCGCTGGAGTTCACCAGCGCGCGCTCGCGGCACCCGCAGCACATCACCTACCGGGCCGGCGTCAACAAAGACGGCCACTTGCACGCGCTGGAGATGCGCATCGTGGAGGACACGGGCGCCTATGGCACGCACGGCTTGACCGTGTGCACGGTCTCCGGCCTGCGCGGCCTTTCCACCTACCGCTGCCCCAACATGCGGCTGCACGCCGACATCGTTTATACCAACAAGCCGGTGCCGGGAGCCTTTCGCGGCTATGGCGCGCCGCAGGCGCACTGGGCGCTGGAAAGCCTGATGGACGAGATCGCGACGGAGATGGGTTTCGACCCGGTGGCCTTTCGCCTCCAGAACGCGGTGCGCGTCGGTGACTCGCTGGCGCTGGCCAAGGCGCTGGGCGAGGGCCGCGAAGGCTTTGAGCAGATCATCCAAAGCTGCGGCATCGCCGAGTGCGTGGCCCAGGGCGGCGCGGCCATCGGCTGGGACCGGCACACCGACCCGGCCTGGCGGCAGGACCCCGAGCGCCCGCACATCCGGCGCGGGCTGGGCATGGCGCTGTGCATGCAGGGCACGGCCATCGCCGGCCTGGACATGGCCTCGGCCAGCCTGAAGATGAACGACGACGGCAGCTTCAACATGCTCGTGGGCGCCACCGACATCGGCACCGGCTCGGACACGGCGCTGGCGCAGATCGCGGCCGAGACCCTCGGCTGTCCGCTGGAAGACATCCTGCCGTATTCGTCCGACACCGACCTGACGCCTTTCGACACCGGCGCCTATGCTTCCAGCACGACCTACATCTCGGGCGGCGCGGTGATGAAGGCCGCCGAGAAGGTGCGTGAGCAGATCTTTGAGCGCGCCGCCCTCATGCTGGGCGAGACGAATGGCGGCCAGCGCCCGCCGACCGAAGGCATGTATCTGCGCAGCCGGCACGTGTGGCTGCCCGACGGCCGCAGCCTGAGCCTGGAGCAAGTGGCGCTGCACAGCCTGCACACTTCTGACCAGCAGCAGATCATGGCGACCGCCTCGCACATGTCGTACCAGTCGCCGCCGCCGTTTGCGGCCCAGTACGCCGAGGTGGAAGTGGACACCGAGACCGGCCAGGTGACCGTGACCAAGCTGGTGATGGCAGTCGACTGCGGCACGGCCATCAACCCGCAGGCTTCCGAAGGGCAGATCGAGGGCGGCATGACGCAGGCGCTGGGCTACACCGTCTGTGAGGATATGGTTTACGACGAGGCAGGCCGCCTGTTGGTGCGGCGCTTTGGCGACTACCGCATCTTCTCCGCCGATGAAATGCCCGAGCTGGAGGCCATCCTGGTGCCGACTTACGAGCCCAGCGGGCCGTTTGGGGCCAAGGCCGTCGCGGAGATCCCGATGGATGGCGTGGCGCCGGCCGTGGCCAATGCCGTATTCCACGCGACCGGCGCGCGCGTGCGCGATCTGCCGTTGACGCCGGAGAAGGTGTGGCGGGTGCTGAGAAGGGGAAAGG
>CAYUYN010000070.1:2995-14602 GCA_964449185.1 uncultured Anaerolineales bacterium
CTGCGCGTGAAGGCGGCTGTTTCCAGCGGCTTTTGAAGCGGATTTACCGGATTTGGTTGTGGTGCGCGTAGGGTCGGGCGGGTCACGACGAGACCGCCAGGGGGTGTTGAATCCTACAGAACCCTGGGGTCTGGGCGAGGCGATGCGCGGGAAGCACTAAGGGAGCACCGTCGTTGAACAGGCTATTGTTATCTGCCCTCAGCGCCTTCGCCCTCTGCTTCTCCGCCTGCACCACGGTTAGCGAGGCCCGCCCAGCGGTGCCGCGGATGACGTGGACGCCCCCGCCTACGCCGCCGCCGAATATTGTCGTGGCGGTGGCGCAGCCGACCACGACCGTGACGCCGGGGCCGGGCGCGGTTGAGGCGCGCGCCGACCAGGGCCTCCAGGTCACGTTGGCCGACTACCAGACCTCGGTCGGCAGCGACTCATCCGGCGCGAAGACCGACGCCTTTTTGACCCTGCAGGCCTTTGTGGACCCGCACGGGCAATATGCCGGCTCGTGGTGGCTGCGCGATGACAATCAGGGCGACATCTACGAAGCCCTGGCGGTGATCCTGTACACCGAGGGGCATACGAGCTGGGACGTGCGCACGGCGGTTTCGGCGCGCTACCTGTGGTTTTGCGGCGGCACGGGGACGCAGTGCCAGGGGCGCGAGCTGATCAACTTCCTGTCTTACTTCCAGCCGTGGCGCGAGCCGTGGATGTCGCGCGGCTTTACCAGCGACAATGCGGCGCAGTACGAAGACTATGCGCGCGACCTGGTGAACCAGCAGCCCGGCCTGCTGACGACCATCATCCCCGGCGCGGACACGTACGTCCACAGCGAGAACGCGCTGTCCAGCAGCAGCTCCATCGACTGGTACCAGACCCCCTTCCACTTCGCCAACGTCGATCCGACCTGGGACGCCTACCTGCGCAAAAACCTGCGCCGCAGCCCCAACGGCGCCGCCCGCCTGTGGGTGCTGACCATCAGCGAAGCCGGGCGCGTGTGCAGCGCGCAGTTTATCTGTCAGGATATGACGGAGCCGCGGAAATAGGGCGACGACCGCTGCGCGCGACAGGCGTCAGATGACGGACGACAGACCTTTTCAGTGCGCGACAACGCATCAATCGCATCGATCGCTTGCCTGCAAGCAGGAACGACCGAAGGCGGCACCCCGCACTGCACGCCGCGCACGCAACCCGCTGACCGGTCATCATAGCGGGTGCGCGTTTGCGCTGAACGAGCCCGGACTGCATAATAGGCGTTCGGCGCGCCAGGCAATAGATTGGCCGTTGAGGCCGTTAACAATCAAAGGGGGACATTCCTGCCGGCTTCCGCGTCTATGCGAATCGCCAAACGCAACGTCACGCTCTTAGGTCTGCTGCTGGCACTGAGCCTGGTCATGGCCAGCGCCGTCGCGTCGCTTCTCACTGCGCGTGATCTGGTGGCGGCCAACCAATTGGTCGATCACAGCCGTCAGGTGCGCGAGCACCTGGCCCAGGTTTTGGCCGAGCTGGCCGAAGCGGAGTCGGGGGCGCGCGGCTACATCATCACCGGCGACCCCACCTATGTGGCGCCCTACACTGCCTCGGTGGCCCAAATCCAAAGCCAACTGCAAACCCTGCGCGGCCTGACCAGCGACAACCCCAGCCTGCAAGAGCGTTTGGATCGCCTGGATGGGCTGGTGGCCCGCCGTTTAGAACTGTTGGATCAAGTCATTTTTCTGCGCGAGACCCAGGGCTTCGAGGCGGCGCAGCGCCTGGTGCTGAGCAACACCGGCAAGGCGCTGATGGACGAGGTCCGCCAGGTGATCGGCGCGATGGAGGCGGAGGAAGAGGCGCTGCTGCTCAGCCGGGCCGAGGCGGCGCGCCGCAGCGCGCGCACGGCGAACGTTTTCATTTTTGCCGGCAACCTGGTGAGCATTGTGCTGGTGGGCGGCATCTTTGTGGTGCTGCGCAACGAGATCCGCCAGCGCCGCCGCAGCGAGGCGGCCCTGGCGCACGAGAGCCAACTGCTGCACGTCCTGATGGACACCCTGCCCGACACCATTTACTTCAAGGATGCGGCCTCGCGTTTTACGCGCGTGAACCGTTCGCAGGCCAAGGTCCTGGGGCTGGCCGACCCGCGCCAGGCGCTGGGCAAGACCGACCTGGACTTCCGGCCGGGTGAGCTGGCGCGCGGTTTCTTGGAAGAAGAGCAAGTCATCATCCAGACCGGCCGCGCCCTCATCGACCGCGTGGAATATAACCCTACGCCCGACGGCCAGCCGCGCTGGTTCTCGGCCACCAAGCTACCCATGCTTGACGCGGACGGCAACATCACCGGCATCGTCGGCATCTCCAAGGACGTCACCCAGCGCGTCAGCACCGAAGAGGCCCTGCAGCAGGCCAACGCCCGCCTCACGCGCTCATTCGCGGCCGTGGAGCGCCACAACCGCGCCATGGCCGTGCTCAATGAGATGCTGGACCTGCTGCAAACCTGCGAGACGACCGAGGAGGCCTACGGCCTGATCGTGCATTGGGCGCAGCTTTTGATCCCGGTCGAGCTGGGCGTGCTGTACATGCTGAATGCCTCGCGCAACCTGGTGGAAGCGGTGGCCATGTGGGGCTCTCAGCCCCTGCCGCCGAATGAAGAGTTGCTCCAGCCCACCGACTGCTGGGCGCTGCGGCGCGGACGGCTGCATTGGGTTAAGGAAGCCGCCAGCGAGACGGTCTGCCGGCATGTGAGCGGGGGACCGGCCGGCAGCTACGTGTGTGTGCCCCTGTCGGCGCAGGGCGAGACCCTGGGCGTGCTGCACCTGCGGCACTCGCTGCGGGCGCCGGAAGACAGTGAGGCGCCGGCCACCGTGGAGCACGACTACCCCATGGCGCTGGCGCTGGCCGAGCACCTCTCGCTGGCGCTGGCGAACCTGAAGCTGCGCGAGAAGCTGCAGGTGCAGGCCATCCGCGACCCGCTCACCGGCCTGTACAATCGCCGCTACATGGAAGAGTCGTTGGAGCGCGAGCTGCTGCGCGCCCAGCGCCGCAGCAGCTCGTTTGCCATCATCATGATAGACCTGGACCACTTCAAGGGCTTCAACGATACGTTTGGCCACGGCGCCGGCGATGCGCTGCTGCGCACGTTCGGCGAGTACCTGCGCAAGAGCGTGCGCGGCGAGGATATTGCCTGCCGCTACGGCGGCGAGGAGTTTACGCTGGTGATCATCGACGCCAATGTGGAGCAGGCCCAATTGCGGGCGGAGCAGGTGCTGGGCGGGGTGGCGCGGCTGGCCGTGGAACACCAGGGCCAGCCCCTGGGGACCGTGACCATTTCCATGGGGTTGGCTTGTTATCCCGGCCACGGCCGCACCACGGTCGAGTTGATGCAGGCGGCCGACGCGGCGCTGTATCGGGCCAAGTCCGAGGGGCGCAACCGGCTCGTGGTGGCCTGAGGCGCACGGTTGGGCCGCGTATGCGCTTACGCCGGCCCGTCTGCTGGAACGTCCCCAATCTGTAGTATAACTGGAGCACATCCAGCGCGGCCCCGGCACCCCACCCCGCCCAGGCCGCGGCAGCCGATGTGCGGGGACACCGGCCAGTCCCCAATCGACGGCGGCCGGCACTCCGGCCAACCAGCCTGCGCCTGCCCCAGGCGGCCACCACAGAGAAGCCACCACTATGCCCCTCGAAGTCCAAACACCCGACTGGGTGAAAGATGCTGTCTTTTACCAGATCTTCCCCGATCGCTTTGCCCGCAGCCCGTCGTTGGCGGCGCGGAAGCCCAACAACCTGGTGGCCTGGGACGCGCCCGCGTCCGCGGGCTATAACGGCGGCGACCTGCTGGGGGTGATGGAGCACCTGGACCACATCCAGGACCTTGGCGCTACCGCCCTGTACTTTTGCCCGGTGTTCCAGTCGGCCAGCTATCACCGCTACCACACGCACGACTACTATCAGATCGACCCGCTGCTGGGCGGCAACGACGCCTTCCGCCGGCTGTTGGATGAGGCGCATCGGCGCGGCCTGCGGGTGGTGCTGGATGGCGTCTTTAACCACGCTTCGCGCGGCTTCTTCTATTTCAATGACATCCTCGAGAACGGCCCGGCCTCGCCCTACCTGGATTGGTTCAAGATTACCGGCTTCCCGGTGAATGCCTACGACCACACGCGCCCGGCCAGCTATTGGGCCTGGTGGGGGTTGCATGCTCTGCCCAAGCTGAACACCGACAACCCGCAAGTGCGCGAATACCTCATGCAGGTGGCCGAGCACTGGCTGCGGGTGGGCATCGACGGCTGGCGGCTGGACGTGCCGCAGGAGATCACCACCCCGGGTTTCTGGGAAGAGTTCCGCACGCGGGTGAAGGCCGTCAACCGCGAAGCCTATATCGTCGGCGAGATTTGGGACCCGGCCGTGCCCTTTCTGCACGGTGACCGCTTCGACGGCGTGATGAACTACCAATTCACCGAGGCCACGCTGGGTTACGTGGCCGGACCGCGGGTGGATGCGCGCCTGGCCTTGGGCAAGGGCTATAAGCCGCAGAACGCGTTGACCGCGCAGGCGTACGCCGGGCGCATGGAGTGGCTGCTCAATCTGTACCCATGGGAAATCGAGCTGGCGCAGATGAACCTGTTGGACAGCCACGACACGCCGCGCGCAATCAGCCTGGTGCGCGGGGACGAGGCCAGCGTGCGGCTGGGAACCCTGCTGCTGATGACCTACCCTGGCGCGGCCTGCGTCTACCAGGGTGACGAGATCGGCCAGGAGGGCGGCGTGCCCGATTACGAGGCCCGCCGGCCGTTCCCGTGGGACCGGCCCGAGCTGTGGCGGCGCGACGTGCTGGCTTATCACAAGGAGCTGATCGCCATCCGCAAGGCGCATAAGCCCTTGCGCCGCGGTACCTATCACATTTTGTATGCCGACCAGGACGTGTATGTCTTTGGGCGGCGCTTCAGCGGTGAGGTGCTGCTGGTGGCCGTCAATGCGGCCGAAGCGACCCGCATCGTGGACGTGCCGGTGGCGGGTCTGCTGCCGCCGGGTGCGCGACTGCAGGCCATTTACCCGCGCCCGGAGATGGGCGAATGGGGGAGCTTCACCAACGAGGCGCAGGCGGACAGTGGTCCGGTAGGGATGACGCTGGCGCCGAGGAGCGGGGCGATATTCAAGGTCGTGTGAAAGTGTGGAACGCTTCGCGTGGAGGTGTGGAGGTATGGAAGTGCGGAGGTGATCGGCCTCCTGGTTTGACTTCTGGGTTAAGGGTTCTATACTCGAAACACACCAGCGGTTCTAATTCTTTCATCCGTGGCATCCGTTGACCACTAACCCTTGACCCCGCCCACCGGCTCCTACGAAATCGCCTGCCGCGACGTGTGGAAGGTCTTTGGGCCGCATGCGGCCCAGGTGGCGCAGAGCATCCGCGCCGACCAGACCCGCCATCAGGTGCTGGAAAGCACCGGCCACGTGCTGGCGGTGCGCGGGGTGTCGTTTGAGGTGCCCAAGGGCCAGACCTTTGTGGTCATGGGCCTGTCGGGCAGCGGCAAGTCCACGCTGGTGCGCTGCCTGACGCGCCTCACCGAACCCACCCAGGGCCAGATCATTATCGGCGGGCAGGACGTGGTCAAGCTCGACGAGAAGCAACTGCTCGAGCTGCGCCGGCACCGCGTGAGCATGGTCTTCCAAAACTTTGGCCTGTTCCCGCACCGGCGCGTGATCGACAACGTGGCCTATGGCCTGGAAGTGCGCGGCATCAAGAAGGCTGACCGCCTGGCGCGCGCGGAGGAGATGATCCAGCTTGTGGGATTGGCCGGCTGGGAGCGTCACTTCCCCAAGCAGCTCAGCGGCGGCATGCAGCAGCGCGTGGGCCTGGCCCGCGCCCTGGCCGTGGACCCGGCCATCCTCCTTTTTGATGAGCCCTTCAGCGCGCTCGACCCGCTCATCCGGCGCGAGATGCAGGATGAGCTGATCCGCCTGCAGCGCGTGATGCACAAGACCATCGTCTTTATCACCCACGACTTTGTTGAAGCCCTGCGCCTGGGCGACCGCATCGCCATCATGAAGGATGGCCGCTTTGTGCAGGTGGGCACCCCGCAGGAGCTGGTGCTCCATCCCCAAAACGACTACGTCAGCGCGTTTACCAAGGACGCGCCGCGCGCCAAGGTGCTGACGGCCGCCAACGTGATGGAACCGCACCCCGACGGCGCGCCCCAGCCCGCCGAGGCCGGCCTGGAGGCCGACGCCACGCTGGAAGACTGCATCCCGCGCGTGGTGGCCAGCGCCGAGCCGCTGCCGGTGTTTGACCAGGACCGGCGCTGCGTGGGCTGGGTCAATCGGGCCGGCGTGCTGCAGGCCCTGGTCGGGTAAGGCCACGCCCCATGCTTGGCTCGCGCTCGATCTTTTCACCCCCGTTCACCTGGAAGCGCCTGCTGCCCGTGGCGGGGGTGGTGGGCGCGCTGGTGCTGGCGGTGGTGGTGGTCATGGTCATGTTCCAGCCCGAGGGCACCGGCGCCTCGTTCCCCGCCGAGTGGAATCTGCGCCTGCGCGCGCCGATCGACGCCTTCCAGGCGTGGGTCATCGGCCACCGCGCCACGAACCCCGTTTTCCAATACCTGCTCGACCCCTTTAGCGACATGGTCGACTTTGGCCTGCGCCGGCTGGAAGATTTTCTCCTGGCACTGCCCTGGCCGGTGGTGGTGGCCGCGTTTGGCCTGGTGGGCTATGGGCTGGCCGGGCGGCGCGTGGCCACCCTGGCGGTCGTGGGCTTGCTGTTTATGGGCGTCGTGGGTCTGTGGACCGAGAGCATGCAGACCCTGGCGCTGATGGCGGTGTCGGTCTTCATCGCGCTGCTCATTGGCATCCCGCTCGGCATTTGGACCGCGCGCAGCCCGACCGCCAACGCCATCCTCCGGCCTATCCTGGACGGCATGCAGACCATGCCGGCCTTTGTCTACCTGATCCCCGTGCTGCTGTTTTTCGGCGTCGCGCGCGTGCCCAGCGTGGTGGCCACGGTCATCTACGCGCTGCCGCCGGCCATCCGCCTGACCAGCCTAGGGCTGCGGCAGGTGTCGCCGCAAGCCATCGAAGCGGCGCGCTCGTTTGGGTCCACCCCGCGCCAGATGCTGTTCAAGGTGCAGCTGCCGCTGGCACTGCCGAGCGTGATGGCGGGGGTCAACCAGACCATCATGCTGGCCCTGGGCATCGTGGTCATCGCGGCGTTGATTGGGGCGGGGGGCCTGGGCCGCGAGGTGATGCTGTCGCTCCAGCGGCTGCGGGTGGGACGCGCCGTCGAGGCCGGCATGGCCATCGTCTTTCTGGCCATCATCCTCGACCGCATCAGCGAGGGCCTGAGCCAGTTGGACCTGACCGCGCCGAAGCGCCGGCTGCCGGCCCCAGCGGAGTGGACGCGCGCGCAGCGCTGGTGGTTCGCGCCGTCGCAGGGACTGGGGAGCGTGGTGGCGGGCGTGGCGCGGCGGGTGGGGCGACCCATGGCCGTGGACGACGTGCGCGAGCGCTTGCGGGGTAAACAGTTCGTCGTGAATGGTCTGCTGCTGATCGCGGGGCTGTGGGTGTTGGAGAGCGTGCTGCTGCCGGCGGGCGGCTTCCCGGAGGATTGGCGCATCGCCTTTAGCGCGCCCATCGATGCCCTGGTGGCCTGGATGCGTGACAACCTGTATGAGATCCGCGGCCTGCCCATTGGCACCGGGCCGTTGAGCGACTTTATCACGCTGCAAGTGCTCAACCCGCTGCGCAGCCTGTTTGTGGAGTGGCTGCCCTGGCCGGTGGTGGTGCTGCTGGCCATGCTGGTGGGCTACGCCGCCGGTGGCTGGCGGCTGGCGCTGCTGGCGGGGGTCAGCCTGGTGCTGGTGGGCTTGCTGGGCATGTGGCGCGCGAGCATGGACACTTTCAGCCAGGTGTTGGCGGCGGTGGTGGTGACCACCGCGCTGGCGCTGCCGTTGGGCATCCTCAGCGCGCGCTACAGCCGGCTGGGCCAGGTGCTGAGGCCGGTGCTCGACACACTCCAGACCATTCCGTCCTTTGTGTTCCTGGTGCCGGTGATCATGTTGTTCAACATCGGCCGGGTGCCGGGGCTGATTGCCTCGGTGCTGTATGCGCTGCCCCCGGGCATCAAGCTCATCGAGCTGGGCCTGCGCCAGGTGCCCACCGAGACGGTGGAGGCGGCGCAGGCGTTTGGCTCCACCTACGGGCAGATGCTGCGCAAGGTGCTGCTGCCCATGTCGCTGCCGTCGCTGATGCTGGGCGTCAACCAGATCATCATGATGGTGCTGGCGATGGTGGTCATCTCTGGCCTGGTGGGTGGGGCCGGGTTGGGCCTGGAGGCCGTCACGGGCCTGGCGCGCAACGAGACGGGGCGCGGCATCGAGGCCGGCATTGCGATTGTGCTGATCGCCGTGGTGCTCGACCGCATCACCCAGGCCTGGGCGGCGCGGTATCAGCAGTAAATTGCTTTGAAGAATCAAAAAAGGGCGGGCGCTTTGGCGCCCGCCCTTTTTGATTACTCAGAATCTACGGCAGCCACGCCTTCCACTTGGCCTCGTTGGCGTCCACCCAGGCCTGGGCGGCTTCTTCCACGCTCTGCCCATCCACTTCCACCGCGCCCAGCATGGCGATCTGGTCCTCATTGCTGAGGTTGAAATTCTTGAGGAAGTCGTAGGCCTCGGGCGCCTTGGTGTTTAGCTCGGCCCACACGATCTTCATGAGCGGGTCTGGCGGGTAGTCGCAGGCCACGCCGCCGGTCTCGGCGCCGGCATAGCATTCTTCGCTGTAGGGTGGCAACTGTACCTCGGTGAGCGGGTACTTGGCGTGGATCGAGTGCGGGGTCCACAGATACATTAGGATGGGCTCGCCGCGGCTAACAGCGGCATCCAGGGCGGCCAGCTCGGCCTGCTCGGAACCCGTGCTGACCACTTGCAACGGCAGGCCCAGGTTCGTGATGATGTCGGCGTCGTACTGCACATAGCTGGGGTCACCGGCCAGGAACTGGCCCTTGTCGCCGGTTTCGGCGGTCTGGAACAGGGCCGCGTTGGCGGGGTCCATGAAGCCTTCCCAGGTGGCCAGCTCGGGGTGCTGCTCGACCACATAGGTGGGCACGTACCAGCCGATCTTGCCGACCACGCCCAGCAGGCCGGCGTTTTCAACGACCTTCTGTTCGTCGATGTACTGTCTGATGTTCTCACCGTGGCCCGACGGCCACACTTCGAGGCTGGCGCTGATGTCGCCGGTAGCGATGGCCGGCCACTGGCCGTTCTCGTCAATCGTGACGATCTCAACCTCGTAGCCCAGCTCTTTTTCCAAGATGATCTTGGCGACGTTTACGT
Organism: uncultured Anaerolineales bacterium; assembly: GCA_964449185.1. Taxonomy (GTDB): domain Bacteria; phylum Chloroflexota; class Anaerolineae; order Anaerolineales; family UBA6663; genus CAYUYN01. The sequence continues at coordinate 12,286 of CAYUYN010000070.1, forward strand.
TGATGGACGAACCGGCCCAAGGGTTCTCCGCCAGCTTGATGGGGATCTTGTTCTGGGCAGCGCCCCCGCAAGCCGTGGCCAACAGCGCCAGCAGGGTCAGCCCGGCGAGCAGCGACCACCATTTCCGAATCGGCGTCTTCTTCATCGTTGCCTCCTTGCAATCGAGTGTGGACAACCGGTAAGACTGCCGAGATTGTAAGTTTGGCCCATGACGCTGTCAAGTTTTTGACATTTCGCCATTTCCCGTTATCATTGCCCCGCCCACCGAATATTGCAGCGTCGTGCGCCTGACCGCACGCTATGAGGAGCCCCTATGCCGAAAGTCCGCTCGTTTGAAATCCCCACCGTGATGAAGCACGGCCTGGGCGCTATTGAAACCCTGGCCGATGAGGCCAAGGCGTTGGGGATTAGACGCCCCTTGGTGGTGACCGACACCGGCATCGTCAAGGCGGGGCTGCTGCCGCGCGCCACCAACCCGCTCAAGGCTGGCAACGTGGACTGCGTGGTCTTCGACCAGGTGGTGCCCAACCCGCCCATCGCCACAGTGGATGCCGGCGCGGCGCTGTATGCGTCCGAGCACTGCGACGGCGTCATTGGCTTTGGCGGCGGCAGCGCCATGGACACGGCCAAATCGATCGGCGTGGTGGCCAACAACGGCGGTTCGATCCTCAAGTACGAATGGGCCGACCCGCAGCCCATCCAGAACCGCATCCCGCCGACCATCTGCGTGCCGACCACGGCCGGCACCGGCAGCGAGGTGACGCTGTGGGCGGTCATCACCGACCCCCAGCGGCATATCAAGTTCAACGTGGGCGGCACCGGGCTGATCGGCGCCTGGGTGGCCCTGCTGGACCCGGAGCTGACGCTGGACCTGCCTCCGGGCGTGACGGCCGGCACGGGCATGGACGCGCTGGCGCACGCCATTGAGTGCTACACCTGCGCCTACGCCCAGCCCCTGTCGGACTCGGTGGCGCTGAATGCGATGGAGTACGTGGCGCAGTACCTGCGCGTGGCGTTTGCGCAGGGCCACAACGTGGAGGCGCGCTACAAGATGAGCATGGCGGCCATGCTGGGCGCGCTGGCCTACGGCACCGAGAGCGCCGGCGCCGCGCACGCCATGAGCCAGTCGGCGGGCGGGGTGCACGACGTGCCGCACGGCGCGCTGACGGCCCGGCTGCTGGGACCGGTGATGGAGTACAACTTCTTGGGCGAGCCGCAGAAGTTTGCCCGCATTGCGCAGGCCTTGGGCGAGGACACCCGCGGCCTCACCGTCTGGCAGGCGGCCGAGAAGGCCGTGGAAGCGGTGATGAAGCTCACCGAAGATGTGGAGATCCCCACGCTCCAAGACCTGGGCTTCGGCGAGGATGAGGTCCCCAGGCTGGCCGAGATCGCCTTCAACGACCCGCAGACCATCGGCAACCCACGGGACCTGAACCTTCAGAGCTATGTGAAGATTTATCAGAGGACGTTTGATATGGGGAAGAGGTAATTGGAGAATGGAGAGCGGTGCGCTCTCCCGCTACCTCGGCTGGAACCGCACCAGCTACCTCCTCATGTCCGCCTTCACGGCGGTGGTATTCATCATCATCGTCGTCTGGTGGCCGTTGGTGGAAGGCTATTGGGCCACCGCCGATCCGCGCTATCCGTGGTGGAGGCAGCTTGACGGGCTGCTGCTCGGCGTGTTCGCGACGATGTCGCTGCTGATCATGGCGCGGCCAGACTTGAAGGCCGACGCTCGCATCGTCCTGGTAGGGCTGGCCGGCGGGCTGGTGATTGAAAGCTGGGGTACGCAGACGGCGCTGTGGACGTACTACACGCTGGAACGGCCGCCGCTGTGGATCATCCCGGCCTGGCCGGTGGCCAGCCTGGCCATCGACCGGCTGTACCGGCTATTGGGCCACTTTGTGCCAGCGCAGCCCAGGCCGGGGGCCTTGGTGGGCTTGTACTGGCTGACCTTTGGCTTGTTCTACGCGCTGATGCTGGTCTTTGTGTGGCCGACGCTCGACAAATCGCTGACCCTGGCGGCGCTGCTGTTGTGCGCGCTGATGATCCTCTCGCCGACCGATCACCGCGTGGCGGTGCTGACCTTTGTGGCCGGCAGCGGGCTGGGCTACTTCCTGGAGCGCTGGGGCACCACCCGTGAGTGCTGGATGTACTACACGCGTGAGCTGCCGCCGGTCTTTGCGGTCTTGGCGCACGGCATGGCGGCCGTGGCGTTCTGGCGAACGGGGCTCTTGGTGCAAACCGCGACGGCCAGGCTCAAAAGGTGGGCCTTGCCCAGCCAGTCAGCTCAATCAGCCTCAAAATAGTGGTCAGT
>CAYUYN010000071.1:0-6104 GCA_964449185.1 uncultured Anaerolineales bacterium
GCAGACCGCGCAAGCCCTTGACATCGCCGGCAGTGACGCCGCACGCATTGCCGAGTTGTTGCGGGCGCGGCGCAGCCAGGCGCCGTAGGGCGCGGCGAGGCCCTGTTTGCGCCGCGCCAGGATAGCCGGCGGCAGCAGCGGCCGCATCGCCGCGCGCAGCAGATCCTTGGGTTGGCCCGCCAACAGCAGGCTGGCCGGGAGCCCCGCCGCATACTCCCACAGCTCGTGATCCAAAAACGGCACGCGCGCCTCGATCGAGTGGGCCATGCTCATGCGGTCCACCTCGAAGTTGATAAAGTCCACCAGGCGCGTGTGCGTCTCCACATACTGCATGTGCCTGAAGCTGCCGGCCCGCGCCAGCGGGCCGTCGTAGGCCAAGGGCCACTCGTCCACCGGGTCGGCGGCGGGCAGCAGCGCCGGCCCAAGCACGTCCGCCGACCCCGCTCCATGCCACAGCGCATAGCGCTTCACCAGGTTGCGCTCGCCGCTGCGCAGCACCCGCCGCGCCGCCGGCGACATATTCAGCGGGCTGGCCGCCAGCAGGGCGCGCACCGGCCCCGGCAGCCACAGCAGCCGCTGCGCCTGCGCATCCCCCCGAAACCAGTGATAGCCCCCTAGCAGCTCATCGGCGCCTTCACCGGTCAGGATCACCGTCAGCCCGGCCTCCCGGCAAGCCTGGTAGAGGCGATAGATGGGCAGGGCCGTGGCCGAGCACTGCGGCTCTTCCAGCCGCGCCAGCACCTCTGGGTAATGGTCAAAGTCGGCTTCCCCAAACGCAATCTGATGATGTTGGGTGCCGATGTGCCGCGCCGCGAGCTGCGCGTGCACAGTCTCATCGTAGCCGGCGTGCTCAAAGCCGATATTGAAGGTGTGCAGCCGCTCGCTGGCTTGGGCCTGCAGCAGCGCCGCAATCGAGGCCGAGTCCAGCCCGCCGCTGATGAGCGCGCCCAGGGGCACCTCGCTCATGCGCTGTTCGGTCACCGCGCGCAGCAGGTGCACCCGCAGGCCCTCGGCCGCCTCGGCCGCGGACACGGTCGGGCCCTGGCCATTGCCCTCGCCCGCCATCAGGGGCACGTCCCAATACTTTTGCAGCCGCACCTGCCCGTTTTCCACCGTCAGCGTGTGCGCCGCCGGCAGCTTGCGCACGCCCTCAAAGGCCGTGTGCGGCGTGGGGATAAAGCCCACCGTAAACAGCGCGCGCAAGGCGGCCAGGTCGGCGCGCGGGCCGGCCGAAAGTAAGCCAAGCAGGGGACGGATCTCGGAGGCAAAAGCCAGCGCGCCGTTGGGCAAGACGGTGTAATACAGCGGCTTGACCCCAAAGCGGTCGCGGGCCAGCAGCAGTCGGCGGCGTGGTTTATCCCACAGCGCGAAGGCAAAGATGCCGCGCAGGTGCTTCACGCAATCGTCGCCCCAGGCCTGATAGGCGTGGACGATGACCTCGGTGTCGCTGCGGGTGCGGAAGGCATGGCCCGCGGCTTCCAACTCCGCGCGCAAGGTCTGGTAGTTGTAGATCTCGCCGTTCTGCGCCGCCCACAAAGCGCCCTGCTCATCCGACAGCGGCTGGTGGCCGCCCGCGACATCGATGATGCTCAGCCGCCGCGCGCCCAAGAACATATCGGCATTGGCGAAGACACCCGCGTCATCGGGACCGCGATGCGACAGGAGATCTAATTGAGCGTGGAGCTTAGGCGCAGTGCCGGGAGCGACGAGGCCAAGGATGCCGCACATGCCCGTTCACCCTGGGTGTTTCAGCATCACCGTAAACCCCTGATAGTTCTCCCCATCCTCATAGTAAGGCTGGCCGTCGAGCGTGACCCAGGCGTGGCCGGTGACGCTACGGTCGGGGGTCTTGTCCTTGAAGCGGGCGCCGAAGTTAAGCACCAGCGGCACGCCGGCCCGGCGCAAAAAGTGGTAGCGCACCAGCGAGCGCCGCAGACACACACCCAGCGGCGACCGGCGCTCAAAAAGCGCCGAGGCATCGGCCAGCAGCCGCACGGTTTGGGCGGGCAGGTCCAGATCGGCACCGGACGGTGTGTGGGCGGCCAGCACCGCCGGCAGTGGCGCCGCCAGGGCCTCCGGCAGGCCGCGCACGTAGGCTCGCATCTCCTCCCACAGCGCGCGCCGCCGTGGGTCGCCCAACGCGAGCAGAGCCAGCAGGCCGGTCCACCCGTTTCTCAGGCGCGTCAACATCCTACTTTGCCAACCAACAATTCAGTCTGCATATTGTGCAGCGTGCGCGAACGGCGTCGGCAAATAGGTTCGATCCGCGTCATCCGCAAAATCCGCGCCATCCGCGTACAAGGTCATTTTGTGACGAGACCTTCGGCTTGCAGCTCACCAGCCAGCTCTACCAGGTCCGACAGGACCTCCTCCGCCGGCGCGTTGTACTCGGCCGCGATCTGGACCGCGCATTCGTCTAGGGTGCGTTGGCCGTCCAGGAGATTCCAGAACGCCGTGCCCACCTCGTTGAGCGAATAGTACACGCCAGACTGCAAGTGGATCAAGATGGCCTCGTCGGCCACGATTTGAAAGGTGGCATTGGGTGAGCGCTGCAAGCGGGTTGTCGGTTCCAAAGCTGGCTCTCCTTATCGCGTTGCGGCCCTGCGCGCATGCTATACTGCGCGCCATGCTGGTCAATGGGCATAAACGTTGGGAACTGCACGGCCTCATCGTTGAAGGCCGCTGGGATCAGCCCGCCATCGGCGAGCGCTGGACCGCATCCTTTGGGCCGCGCCCCATGGCCACGGCCCCGCCCGATCTGCGGGTCGAGCTGTGCCTGGCGGCGGAGGTCCCACCCCCGCCCACGCGCCCGCCCGACTTTCACCAGGATGAGCTGCTGGCCTATTACGTGGAGGCCGACGCGGTGGTGGCCCATTTTCCGCGCTATGGACAGCTCCGGCTGGACCTGATGGCCGGCACCACCACCGGCGAGCTGACCAGCGCGGCCCTCGCCACTTACGGCGTGTTTGAAGACCTGTTGGCCATCAGCCTCTCGCCGCACCTGCGCCGCCGTGGGCGCTATCTGCTGCATGCCTTTGCCGCCGCGCCGCGCACCGGCCCAGCCGCCGGCCGGGCGGCGCTCATCACCGGCGACATCGGCGCGGGCAAGACCACCACCGGCTTGGCCCTGCTCCATGCGGGCTGGCAGCTGCTCTCCAATGACTCGCCCATCCTGGACGGCGGCGACCGCCTGCAAGTGCTGGCCTACCCGGGCCTGCTTTCGGCCTACCCAGACACCCTGGCGCGCTTTGCCGAGCTGGCCGGGCTGGCGGCGAACCCCGCCGTGCGGCAGAAGACGCTCTTTGCCGCCGAGGCCGTCTACCCGGATGTTTGGCTCGAGACGGCGCCGCCCGGGGCTATCCTCTTCCCCCGCATCGAGGCCCGCGCCGAGCACGCCCTGGAGCGCCTCGCGCCCCCCGACGCCCTGCGGCAGATTCTACCCCACGCCATCGAGCAGTGGGACCGCGCCGCCATCCCCGCGCACCTGGCGCTGCTCAACCAGCTCGTGCAGACCACCCCCGCCTACCGCCTACGCCTCGCGCCCAACACCGACACCCTGCCGGCCGTGATTGAGGCGGCATTGCTAGGGGATCACCACTAAGACATAAAGACACGAAGGTTTTAGAATTTCTTCTAAACCTTCGTGTCACTTGGTGCCTGCGTGTCTTGGTGGTGGCGGCCCGCTCAGTCTCCCGCCATGCCTCGCTCGGCCACCGGGCCCTTGTGGGTGACGCGGTTGTAATCGATCCAGTTGCGCACCACCCAGTCCATGGCGCGGCGCAGGGGTGTGCGCATGAGGAAGCGCTTGAAGCGCCCTTCCCAATAGTGACGGAAGTACATGTGGCGCCAGCGCCAGCGCAGCAACGAGTAGTACGGCGCCAGCAGCCAGTGCCCGCTCGAGCGCCCAACGAAGAGGATGTCGTTGATCTCGCTCATCACCTGGGCCTCGGCGTCCGACACCCAGGGCGTGTTGCCCCGGTTCAGGTCCAGGTCGCACCAGCCCTCCTGGTTGGGCGGGGGCACGTAGCCGCGCTTGAGGGCATCGGGCCACAGCGGCGTGCCCGGATAGGGCATATACACGCACACCGAGCAGCGCGCCTTGGGGCTCATGGCCGCCAGCCGCTCGATCAGGTCAAAGGTGACCTTGCGCTCGACCTCGTTCTCCTCCGGCAGGCCCATGATAAAGCTCAGGTTGGCCTCGATGTGCGGGGCGATCTTCACCAGGTTGCCCACCCCCCACTCAATCTGCTCGGCCTTCTGGTCCTTGTGCATCGAGTCCAGCACGGCCTGCGAGCCTGACTCGGCGCCGATATTCACCCACTGGCAGCCGGTATCCAGCATCCACTGCACGAACTCGGGCTTCAGCAACTGCACGCGCACCTGCCCGCTCCAGGGCATGCCCACCTTCTCCACCAGCCGCTGCATGGGCTTGATGCGGCCGAAGAGGTAGTCGTCGGCATAGTCCACGGCGTTGATCTGGAAGTGGTCGCGCAGCCACTGCACCTGCTCCATCACAAACTCGTCCGAGTGCTGCCGCCAGGTGCGCTTCATCACCACTTCGTTGTAGCAGAAGCCGCAGCGGAACGGGCAGCCGCGCGAGATGTAGACCGGCAGGGCGCGGTCGTAGGGACCGGACTGGATGAGGTAGCGCTCCACCGGGATCAGGTCCCAGCGCGGGCGGAAGCGGTCGAGGTCTTGGATGAAGTGCCGCTCGGAGTTGACAACGATGCGCCAGCCGGACTGGGTCTCGGTGACTTGGGCCAGCAGGTTGGAGGGTAAACCGCCCTTAGCCCCGTAATCCTTCCACGCCAGGCCGTTCACCGCGCCATAGTCAGTCGGCGCCTGCCCGGCCAGCATGCGGCTGAGCTCCTGGATGGTCTCTTCGCCTTCGTTGATCACCACGAAGTCGACGTAGTCTTCCTTGAGCACGTCCTCAGGCATGATGGTGGCGTGTACCCCGCCCCACACCACCGGCATGCCCATGGCCTTCAGCCGCCGCGAGGTGTCGATGACCGGGTGCAGTTGTGGACCGGTGATGGTGCTCAGGCCCACGAACAGCGGGCGCTCGGTCTCCACCCGCCGGATAAACTCATCCACATAGTCGTGGGTCTCGTGAAAGATCTTCACGCGGAAGCCGATCTGCAGCAGCGCATCGGCCACGTACATCAACCCGAACGGCGGGTACATATCCCGCTCGTTGCGGTAGTTCATCAGGAAGATCATGTCACTCGACATTGGCTCTCCTACGACAGCACCACTCTAAAACCCGTGCCCTGGGCCCGATACTCCCGGCTGGGTGTGGTCACGCTGCACGCGCTGCGGACGTATAGTTTCGTATGGTGAATACTGTAACCCCAAGACCCGCCTTTGACAACATGGAATTCTTCTAAACTCGGGTCCGGGTTGTACAGGCTGATGGTCCACTCCCAGATGTTGCCGGCCATGTCCTGGCAGCCGTAAGGCGACACGTTCCGCGGGCTGATCCCCACCGGCACGGGCGTGCCTATGCGCCAGTACCAGCCGGCCCGCGCCCACTCCCGGCGCGGCGGCACCACCAGGCTATAGAGATACGTCTCAATCGCCACGGGGAATCTCCGTTGCCACTGGATTTCGGGCCGCGGCTTGGCCTCGCCCCAGGGGTAGGTGCGGCCGTCCGGGCCACGGGCGGCCTTTTCCCACTGGTATTCGCTCGGCAGCCCGCACGGGCGGCCAATCTGCCCGGACAGCCACTCGCAGTAGGCCAGGGCTTCGGTCTGGCTGACCATAACGATGGGGTATGTCGCCATCTCCGGCGGGTAGGCGTCCACCGGTGCATAGCGCCGCCCGGCGAAGGGCACCCCGGTGCGCCAACGCCGGTCGATGGCCCACCACCCGCCCCCCCAGCGGAAGCCGGTGGCATCCAGAAAGGCCTTCCAATCCGCGCAGGTGACCGGCCGGACGGCCATATGAAAGGTGTCCAGTTCCAGGGTCTGGCGCGGCTTGGGCGGGGGCGCCTGCGCCAGGCGCTCGTAAGTCTCCTCCGGGCCGTAAATGAACGGTCCTGCCGGGACGGTGACAAACGCCATGCCGTTGGGTGCCCGCCAGGTCTCGGCGCTGGTGTCTGC
>CAYUYN010000071.1:6204-14566 GCA_964449185.1 uncultured Anaerolineales bacterium
CCTGGGCCTGATGGCCCTCGGCGGTTTGTTCGCCGCGCAAATGGCGCGCGCGACGCGTTTCAGGGCCCACCCCGACGAAATCGCGCACGCGCAAACTTTTTGCTACTTTGAAACTCACCCGTGGCTGCCGCCGCTCAACTCGCCGGACGTGCAGTACGACCTGCACGGCCAGAGCCGGGTCTACTCGCGCGAGGTGGTCTACCAGGTGTTTGGCCCGCTCACCGGCGCGCTGACGCGGCTGGCCGGCCAGACCGCGCCGTGCGCAACCCACTATCTCACCTATCGCTTGCTAAACGTCCTGACGTTGGTGGTGACCCTGGGCCTCATCTTCGCCGTGGGCGCCCGGCACCCGTGGGCGATCACGCTAGGTGTGCTGATGCTGGCAACGCCACAGGTGATCTACCTCTACTCATACGTCAACTCCGACGCCTTCGCGCTTTCGGCCAGCTTGTGCCTCATGCTCCTGGCGCTCACCGAACGACAGCCACTGGCCTCGCGCCGCCGCACGCTGCTGTTGGCCGTGCTGACCGGTCTGGTGGTGTTGTCTAAGTCATCCTACTGGGTGTCCCTGGTCTTCGCCTATGGGGTGCTGGCCTGGCAGTTCTGGCAGAACAGCCGGCAGGGGGGCCGCGCCCTCTGGCGCGCCCGCGCGGCTAACGGTCTGGCCGCATTGATCCTCGTGCTGGTCATCATCGCGCCCCTGCGGATATATTACCCGCTGTCGCAGGGGGGCAACTTCGCCGCGCAGGTCGAACAGATGCGGGAAGAGCATGCCATTCCGGAACTCAAGCCGAGCACGGGCACTTACGAGACGCTGCGCCTGCGGTCCAAGGGCGTCGGTTTCGGATACATACTTACGAACGTGCCGTGGATGGTGACCTCGGCCATGAGCTTTTACGGCTTGTTCGGCTATATGACCGAGCACGCCCCGCGCCTGGCCTATGCCCTGGCCCTGGCCGCGCTTGGCCTCAATGGGCTGCTCACCACCCGCACGGCGCTGCGTCACTGGCGTGCGGTGCCCGGCGCCCTCAAGTTCGCGCTGTTGATGGGCGTCTCGATGAGCGTCTTGGGCGTGTTAGCGTCGATGGCCTATTCGTGGATCAACGATTATCAACCCCAGGGCCGCTACCTGTTTCCGATGCTGGTGCCGCTGGCCTTGTGGCTGGGCGGCGCCTGGGCCCTGGAGACGAACACCGTGCGCGCCCTGCGCCTCGTCTCGGCCGCCGCTGCGGTGGCGGTGTCGTGCTACGCGCTGTGGCATTCGGTCATCAACAACCCCCTGCTCAGCTAGGGTGCCCTCACCCACCCACATACCCACATACATACTTCCACACGTCCTCACCTCCCCATCGGCGACTGCTCCAGCGCGTCGGCCACGCGTTCGCGCAGGTTTTGTTTGGAGGGCTTCCGCTGGCCCAGGCCGCGCAGCGCGTCCAACAGGTAGTGGGTCAGGCTGCCCATGCTGTGCTTGAGCGACTCGCCCGTCACGCGCTCGCCGCGCTCGAACCACGCCGCCGCCGCATAGCCCATCACCACGGTGGTGGATGAGGCAATCGCCGCCGACAGCAGCCACCCGGGCGGCCCGCCCAGCTTGCTCAGCTCCTGAAACAGCGTCCGGCCGATGAAGCCCAGCCCAAAGGTCACCACCAGCTCGCGCGCCCGCTCCAGGGTGATCTCATATTCGTAGATGCGGGCGATGCCCAGCACCAAGGAGGCCTGCACCGCCAGCAGGGGCAGCACGTCCATGATGGGCAGGGGCGTCAGGGCAATCACGGCCGCCGTGGAAGCCGCGCCGGTGATGGCCGTCCAGGCCAGCCGCCAGCGGTACTGCGGCAGGGCCCGGCCCAGCGCGGCCACGATCTCCGGCTCGGTCTTGGCGATGGCCACCAGCACCTTTTCCACATGGGTGCCATCGCGCGCCGAGATAGCCACCACCTGGCTGAGCTCCAGGTTGAGGCTGGCCGCGGCGCGTGCGATCACCTGGCGCGTCTCACGCCGCACCAGATCGATCTTGTTGAGCACCACGATCATGGGCTTTTCCAGCACCGCGAACTCGGCCAACAGCACCTGCTCCGGCCGCCGGATGCCGTGCGTGGCGTCGAACACCACCACCAAAAAGTCGGCCTGGTTGGCCGCCTCCAACGCATGCGCCTTTTCGCGCTCGCCCACCTCCCCCACCGCATCGGCGCCGGGCGTGTCGGTGAGGCTGAACAGGCCGGCATCAGCGTCCTGGTTGACGCGCGTGGTCCCCGGCACGGCGCTCACCGCCGCGCGATCGGCCTTCTCGCGCACCAACTGGTTGTAGAGCGTCGATTTGCCCACATTGGCCGGGCCCACGATGGCCACCGACTGCTTTTCGCCAAACGCAATCTTGGCCTGGCTCAGCGCCAAACCCAGCAGCATGCGCCACAGCTTGACATCGCCCGGCAGCCGCCCCAGCGCCGTCTGCAGCTCTTTCTGCATGGGCCGGGGCAGGCCATCCCACAGGGTCTGCAGCTGGCGCTGCGATTTCTCGGGAAACTCATCGAGCATTTCGTTGAAAGTTGGCATGGTGGTCGCTTATGCCCGCTGCAGATTGATTGCGTACTTTTCCAAGAATTGTTCAATCTTAATATACATGTCGCGCCGGTTTTGGTCGCGCGTGAAGGAGTGGCCTTCGTCTTCGTAGATCACCAGCTCGGCCACGCCGCCATTGCGCCGCACGGCCTCGGCAAACGCCGCCGACTGGCGCGTGAGCGCCACCTTGTCCTGCCCGCCGTGAAAAAGCAGCACCGGCGCGCGCACGCGGCCCGCGTGGGTCAGCGGCGAGCGCGCCAGCCAAAGGGCGCCGGCTTCGGGCAGCGGGCCGAGCAGGCTAGCCTCGTAATTGGCCTCGAAGCGGTGCGACCCTTGCTTGAGGTCGTAAAATTCGGCTACCCCCGCGATTGAGACGCCCGCAGTCCAGAAGTCCGGCTGTTGGGTCAGGGCCATCAGGGTCGTGTAGCCGCCCGCGCTGGAGCCGGTGACGACCAGACGCTGGGGGTCCGCCAACCCGGCCTGAACCAAATGCTCGGCGCCGCTGCGCGCGTCTTCTACGTCCACCACCCCCCACTGCCCCACGAGCATATCCTGGTAGGCGCGGCCAAAGCCCGTACCGCCCCGATGGTTAAGCTCCAGGTAATGCCAGCCGCGCGTGGCAAAGTACTGCGCCTGCGGCTCCCACGTCAGCGGTCGCTCGGAAGTCGGCCCACCGTGAATGTGTACGATCAGCGGGCGGGGTCCCGGCCCGGCGGCTTCGTAGAAGATGCCCCACGCCTCCAGGTCACCCACCGTCTTCCACTGGATGACGCGCGGCTCGATCAGCTCGGCCGGGTTGGTAAGACCGACCGCGCTGGTGGCGCGCGCGGACTGCTCGCCGGTCGCGGTGTCCAGGGTGACCAACGTGTCGGGCTGCGTGGGCCGCGCACCGATAAACAGCAGGCGGCCGTCCCGCACGCTGAGGTCCGAAAGAAAGGTCCACCCGGTCGCGATCTCACTCACAAGCTGCTCGGGCCAAGTCGCGCGCAGCAGGTGGGTGCGGCTGGCGTGCCGCCGCAGCGCATACAGGCTGCGGCTGTCTGAGCTCCAACGCATCTTGATCAGGTTCGGCACCCAGTCGGGGCCGCCGATCTCGCCCGGGCCGGTGTCCACGCGCACAGCCGAGGCGGCCAAGTCATCGACGCCCGTGTCGGCCACCCACAGCGAGCGCCAGCCGGTCTCGTCGCTGGTGTAGGTAAACCATAGGCCATCGGGGCTGAACTGGGGCGAGGCATAGGCCACACCGGGCCGGGCAATGGTGGTGGTCATCAACGGGAGCATTTGCGCCGGCAAGTCGCTGCCGCCACTGGGCCGCGCGAGCCGCGCGATTACCAGCCGCGCCTCATCCCAGGGCATGTGCTGCGCGTCCCACTCCATCCACGCCACGCGCGCGCCATCCGGCGCAAAGGTGGGGTTGAAGGCATACCACGGGTCGGCCGAGAGCTTTACCGGCCAGTGCTGCCCGCGCACGTCTACCAGCAGCACATTCGCGTGGCCGTCCTGTTCGGCCACAAAGGCCACAAAACGCCCGCACGGCGAGAAAGCCGGCGCCGCCACGCCTTCAAAGGGCGGCGTAAGCGTCCACTGTTCGGCCGTCTCCGTATCCAAACCCATCAGCCGCCCGCCCTTGGCCGCATACACCAGGGTCGTCCCCTGCACCGCGAACACGCCGCTGCCATAGCCCACCCCGCCCGACGGCGCCGGTTTGGTGGTCACCGGCTGGGCCAAGCCGCTGACCGTCAACAGGCGATAGATGTGGCGCGCGCCGTCGGCAAGCTTGACGTAGTAAAGCTCTTCCGCGCTCGCGCCAAAGGCAGGCTCGGAGAGGGCATGGGCGAGGTAGAGGCGGTTGAGCGGCAGAGGCATGTGTGGAGGTATGGACGCTTGCGCGTGGACGTATGGTTGCGGGTATGTGGGTCAGCGTTCAGCGGCGCACCACCCACACTATCGTTGCAGGCTAACGCCGCCGGGCAGACAGAAAAGTGCGCAGTTCGGCGGGGCGCGCGACCCGGGCGACGAGCATCAGGGCGGCATAGAGGCAGGCCAGGCCCAACCAGGCGCCAAGCGCCAGGGGCAGCGACGTAAAGCGCGTGAAGAACAATGGAGCGAAGAGCGCGGTGCCGGCCAGGGCCAGCCCCCAGCTCAGGCCCCCGGCGCGCACGGCGTGGGCGGCGCTGCGGCCAAAGCCCACGGCATAGCCCAGCATGGCCAGGCCAAAAGCCAGCGCAATGCCCGGCGACTCCGCCCCGCGCAGCGCGACCGCGGCCACGCCAAACACCGCCATGCCCGCCAACGCCGCCCACAGCTTGCGCCGCGGCCGGCGCTCCACGGCCGTCAGGGTCACGCCCGCCCAAGCCACGGGCAGCGGCAGCAGGGCCAGCGCCATCATGCGCTGGGTCTCGGCCGCCGGCGCAAAGCCTTGGCCAAACAGCAGCGGCGCCAGTGGCGTGGCCACCGCCCACATGCCGCCCACGGCCAGCGCCACGAGCATGGTGCTGTAGCGGGCCACGCGCCCCAGCCACATATCGGCCTCGACGCTTTGTTGGGCCAAATGCAACTGGGTCAGGATGGGCACAAAGGCATAGGCCACCTGCCCCAACAGCGTGTAGATCAACAGCAGACCCCCCAGCGCCAGGTCAAAGAACCCGGTCTGCGGGTGCGAGCCCGTCAGCCACTCCACCGTGAGCGGGCTGATGCGGAATAGCACTACCAGTGCCAGGTTGGCGAGTGAGAAGAGCAAGCCAAAGCGCAGGAGACTGGAGACTGGAGATTGGAGGCTGGAGGCTGGAATCGCTTTGCTAGAGCCGCCCACTTCCAACTTCTTGCTTCCAGCTTCCAGCTTCCGCGGGAAAATCCACCCTCGCACCCACCACAGCCCCAGCAGCAGGAAGACGACCTCATGGATCGTCATGGCCAGCAGGCCTAGGGTAAGCGAGGGCGCGCGCACGATGAGCAGCACCAGGCCGGTGATCACAATTTGCCGCCAGGTGGTCTCGACCGACCACTTGTAGGTCTGGCCCAGGCCCAGCAGCAGCGGAAAGGGTCCCATGGCCCACACCCGCGCGGTCACCGACAGCGCGATGAGCACCGCCTGCAGCGGGGTCAGCCACGGCGCGGCCAGCCGGGCCGACACGAGCGCCAGCACGCCCAGGCTCAGGCCCACGGCCGCGCGCACCGTGAACAAGCCGCGCACCATCGCCCGCACGCCGGCCTCGCCCTCGCGCTGGCGGACCTCCGGCAGAAAGCGGCTAAAAATTTCCTGGTAGCCCAGCTCGCCGAGCATTTGCAGGATGGTGATCAGCGCAAAGGCAAAGGCCAACTGCCCGTAAACGTTGGGCCCCAGGATGCGCGGCACCTGCGCCACAAACAGAATGCTGCCCGCCACCTGTGCGATCTGGTTAATGGCGATGGCCGATACGCTGCGCGCCGCGGCCTTGTCGGCGATGGCCGTTGGGGTGCCGGCGGTCGTCACGCGCGCACCACCAAGTCCACCCTGGGCGGGGTCGTGTTGGGTTTAGAAATCGGGGAATGCAACCAATACATTGTTCAGCACCGTTTGATCAGGCGCCAGCAGCCAAAGTGACTGCCCGGCGCTGGTAAATAGGCAGCTCGCCTGGCCATTGGTCTCCCAGCAAGCGCCATCGGTCCGATTCACCTGTCCGCCGCGGAAGCGCTGCTCTTGATATTGCCGCAAGGCCTGGGCGAATTCGTCCGCATCGCGTTGGCTGTCCCACGCCCAGCGCGCCACCAGCACGGTCTCGCCGGTGGCGGCCTCATGATACACCTGATAGTGGTCACCCCCCCACCCTTCGGCCGCCCGCCACGCGTCGTCGTCCGGAAGCTGCGCGCTGATATCCGCCCCATAGCCCAGGATCAGAAACGCCATCCATTCGCCCAATACGTCATCGTCCACCAGTCGCCACGCTTCCCCCAACACGCCCTCCAGCGAGGGCAGGCCCACATCCAGCGGCGCCTCGCCAGCCAAGTACGTCTCGGGGTGCAGGATGTGCTCGGTGCTCTGCGGCAGGTCCGCATAGGCGCGGTTCACCGCCGCCCAGTTGCCGCGCTCGTACAAGTAGTTCACGAAGTCGTAGCCGTAGTCGTACGGGAAGGACAGGTCCTGCGAGATGTACGGCGGCGGGAACTCCTCGGGCACGGTCTGGCGCGGCGGCTCATACTCGAAGATGTCTTCGTAGTCCTGCGGGGTGGCATACTGCTGCCACCACTGCTCCATCAGCAGGGTGGCGTCGCCTTCCGCCAGCGCGCGGATGGCGCCGCAGCGCTGCGCGTTGCTCAGGCACAGCGGATACACGCCCAGCGCCTCAATGCCAAAGTGCG
The DNA here is from genome assembly GCA_964449185.1 of uncultured Anaerolineales bacterium. Lineage (GTDB taxonomy): Bacteria > Chloroflexota > Anaerolineae > Anaerolineales > UBA6663 > CAYUYN01. The sequence continues at coordinate 13,099 of CAYUYN010000071.1, forward strand.
CGTCGGTCAGGGCGTGGTCGAACTCGTGCGAATAGACGAAACGCTCGATGCCGCCAAAGTCGCTGCCGATGACGTACATCTCCTTGGTCCACGGCAGGTAGAAGCCGCCGATGTTGTCGGCGTTGCTGTTGAGCGCGTACTTTACCAGGTCGTAGGTCGGCTTCACCAGCCCCAGGGTGCTCAACACCAGCTTCTGGTCTTCCAGCTCGGCTTGCAGGTCGGGGCTCAGCACCAGGCCGCGCAGCACGTCTTCCACCCGGTCGCGCTCCACCAAGTAGCGGGGGTTCTCGCCTTGCAAGGGCAGCCCACGCAGGTCCGACACCTGCTGGGCGATGATGTCCATCTCGGCGGCCATGGCCGCGTCGGGCGGCGGCAGGCTGGGCGTGGGGGTTGGCGTGCGGGTGGCCGTGGGCGAGGGGATGGGCGTCTCCGACGGCATCGGGCTGGCTGTCCACGTGGGCGGCAGCGTGGGAAAGGTGATGGCCGTGGGCGCATCCACCACCACGACCGGCGGCGGCGGATCAAAGTAGCCGGCCCAATACATCCCCGCCACCGCCGCGCACACCAGCACGCTCAGTGTCCCCAGGCCCAATACCGACCACATGGCCCAGCCGGGCAAAGCCGGCCGCTTGGCGGCAGCCGGCTGCGCCTCTTGATGGATAGGCTGGGTGGGCTTTGGCAGCGGCTGCGGCGCGCGTGTGACCTGGCGCAGCGTGGGCGGCGCTGTGGGCGCTGGCGGTGCGGGTGCCGCTGGCGTTGCCGGTGGCGCAGAAACCTGCACCGGTGGGACGGCCGGCGGAACAGCAGGCGCGGCGGGCGGCGCGGACGGCTCTTCATCCAGCTCGGCCAGCCGCTCGCGCGCGTGGGCATGCTTGGGGTTGAGCTGCAGGGCGCGCTGGAGGCAGTCGCGCTGCTGGCGGGGGTCTTCCACGGCCAGGCTCAGCAGGAACCAGGCGTGGTCCGACCGGGGCTCGCGCCGCAGGCAGTCGGTCAGCAGCGCGCGGGCCTCGCCCAAGCGCCGGACCCGCAGCAGTGCCACCGCCTGGGCCAGGTCATCGGGCAGGCTTGAGGACATGCAGTGATTTTTCGGGTGACAGTTACCTTTGCAGGAGTATCCCTATTCTACTGCAAGTCGCATAGCCGGGGTTCATTCGCCGATGGCGGCCTGGGCGCTCGTATTCCGTATTCCGTATTGCGTCGTCCGTCGCGCGCCGCGGATCGCGTGCGGCCATCACCTTCTTTCATCCTTCGTGACCTTCGTGCCTTCGAGTCTTCGTGGTGATGTTTGCTCCGTCCCGCTCCGCCAGGAGCTGAGCCACCGCCTCGCCAACCACCGCCGCGCCGCCCCACCCGCCCCAGCTCCGCGCCACGCTGGGCAGGGTCTGCGCCAATGGCCGCTCTGGCTGGCGGAAGGCCGCCAGGGTCAGCGCCTGCGCGGCCGCGCTCGCCAGGGAGGCCGCCAGCGCAG
>CAYUYN010000072.1:0-3662 GCA_964449185.1 uncultured Anaerolineales bacterium
AACCTGGCGCTGGAACTGCTCAACAGCTCGGTGGATCACCCGGGCTACCAGTGTGACCACACCGCCTGGGGCCTGCGGGTGGTGCGCGCCGTCGGCTCGCCGCGCGTGAAGCTGCTGTATGACATCTACCACATGCAGATCATGGAAGGCGACCTGATCCGCAATATTCAGCGGGCCGCGCCGGAGATTGCCCACTACCACACGGCCGGCAACCCCGGCCGCCATGACCTGGACGATACCCAGGAGATCCACTATCCGGGCGTGCTGCGCGCCATTGCGGCCAGCGGCTACACCGGCGCGGTGTCGCACGAGTTCCTGCCCAAGGGCGACCCGGTGGCGGCGCTGCGGGCGACGTTTGAGTACTGTAGCCCGTACCTGTAGTGGAGGTTGTCACGCGGTAGCCAGGCCTCCGCCTAAACAAAACGCGGGGTGCGTGGGAACCGCGCCCGGTTCCCACGCACCCCGCGTTGCATTGCCCAGGACTGCCGCGGCCGCGGCCGGCGGAGCAGGGGGCGAGCATCGGCCAGGAGCTGCACCGCAGGCCGCTAGCCAGTTGGTGAGCGGAGTCACCCCGGCGGACGTGCTGGTTTGGCCAAAGATGCGCCGGTTGAGGCCTTCTTGGACGACATCGAGCTCGGGGAGTTCGGGCATCGGCGGCCAGGCTTCCGCGCCTGAAAAGAGTGTGCGTTTTTCCAGCAATCGCTGGTCCAGCGGGCCGCGCACGGCCAAGCCGCCGCGGTTCAGCACGTGGGTGTAGATCATTTGGGCAAGAAAGGCTTGCACTTCCACACTCCCCATATCTTGCGGGTGCCGCTTCTCGTGAAAGAGAATAAAGCGCCTGGCCCAGTTGACTTTCGAAGCAGCCTCACTACAATCTCTGGTGGCGGGCTGCTGTAAAAAGACCGGAAAAGGAACATTAGACGTCAAATTTGACGTCTAATGAGTAGTGGGGCGCTTCCGTCCTGCCCAACACGAGTCGTCAACTCAAACCACGGAAAGGAAAGCATGATGACCACCACACCAGATATGGACACAATTAAGGCCCGCCTGAAGGCAACCTGGATGGCAGGGGACTATGGCACATTTGCCAAGTATCTTGAGCCAGGCGCATTGGAAATCCTGGCGAGTTGGCAGATTGCGCCCGGCAGCCGTATGCTCGATGTCGGCTGTGGCGCGGGGCAAATCGCTATTCCGGCTGCTCGCGCGGGCGTTCAGGTCACGGGGGTTGATATTGCCACAAACTTGATCGAGCAGGCTCGCGCCCGCGCTGCCGCCGAAGGTTTGCTTGCTCAATTTGATGAAGGCGACGCCGAACAGTTGCCTTATCCCGATGCGTCCTTTGATGTCGTGGTCAGCCTGATAGGCGCAATGTTCGCCCCGCGCCCTGAACGCGTCGCCGCCGAGTTGGTGCGTGTGTGTCGTCCAGGCGGATCTATCCGCCTGGTCAACTGGACTCCAGCGGGCTTTGTGGGTCAGGTGTTCAAGGCCATTGCAAAGCATGTGCCCCCACCGCCCGGTGTGCCGCCGGCCGTGCTGTGGGGCGATGAAGCTGCCGTCCGCGAGCGGCTGCGCGCTGGCATTAGCGCTTTGAAGCTGACCCGGCGCGACTATCCGCTATATAACTATCCGTTCACGGTTCCTCAAGTCGTTGAGTTTTACCGCCAGAATTACGGTCCGACCCTGCGCGCATTTGCCGCGCTTGAGGCTGGCGGTCGGGAGGCATTGCGCAGCGACTTGGAACAGGTCTTCTCGGCGCACAGCCATGCGACCGATGGCACGCTATCGCTTAAATCTGAATACTTGGAAGTGCTGGCGCTGCGCGCGTAAAGGCGAGCGTAGGGCTTCATAAGCCAACTGCGCGCCCAACCCTGCCTGCGCCCGACTGGCATCCCGCGCCCAGCCAAGGCGCCTTTGTCGCCAGCGAGGCGTGCGTTCAAGCGCTTCGCCCTGGCGAAGTTCGCGCCAGCGGGTGAGGCTGGCCGTTGGGCGGCTTACCCTCCTGTCCAAACGTACGACGCACAGCATGATCGTACATGTGAGGCCAGAAGCGCAAGGTTCAACACCTTAATCATCGCATAGTGCCATCCCTCTACTACTCAGAACGGCGCGCTTGCCTTAATGTACGTTTGTGCATACAATATGACCATGGATTGCGACTGGGATAGAGGCAAGGCGCAGACCAACCTTCGCAAGCATGGCCTCGAGTTCGCTGATACGGTGGCGGTTTTGGAGGACGACGCGGCCCTTACCCTCGGCGAAACCAGTACGAAGGTGACCTATGAAAAAGGAACATGATTTCAGCCAGGGCAAGCGCGGGGCCGTCGTGCGCGTTCCGCCCGGCAAGACCCGCATTACCATCCGCCTCGACGAGGATATTCTGGACTGGTTTCGGGCGCAGGTGAATGCGGCCGGGGGTGGGAACTACCAGACGTTGATCAACGACGCGCTCAGGGAGTATGTGCAGCGGCGCAAAGAGCCGTTGGAAGACACCCTGCGACGCGTGATTCGCGAAGAGTTGCAGACGCAAGCATAATGGGATAACCGCGGTAGCGCCGCCGGGCGAGGACGTCGCGCCGATTGAGTGGATCCGCGCCAGCCCGTAGGTCGGCACCTTGTCAACCCAAAGTAGAAATGAAGGAGTGGCTAAATTATGGATAAAGAATGATTTGAAATGTCCAAAATGTGGAAGTGACGATCAGGGAAAAATATATTGTAATTTGAAAACATACAGGTTGCATTACAGACCTGTATGTAAATCCAATCTTTTCCAACAAGGAGAATCTCATGAATAGAAGAAGATCGAATTTTCGGTTTGGACGGCGACGGGGTTTCAGCAACCCATTTGCGGGGTTGATCGTGGGTCCGTTTTTGGTGGTGTTTGGAGCAATCCTGCTGATCGTTGGCTGGGGCTGGTATGGCAAAACAGCCGAGTGGGCGGCGGCGGGAGGCACGGCCATGGGGACAGTTGTGGAAATGAAGCAATATGAAAAAACAACGGACAATGGCACAAGCATCATGTATCAACCCGTCATCGAGTTTAAAACTGAAACTGGCGAAGTGATCACTTACACGGATCCGACATCCACGAGTTCGCCGCGTTATCAGATCGGGGACCAGGTTGAGATCTTGTACGACAGGAATTTCCCCACCAATGCGCGCGAGAATAAATTTTTGAGTTTGCATTTGCCTGATGCAATCGTAATGGGCATGGGAGGATTCTTTCTGTTAATGGGTTTGATTGGTGGAATCCGTTCGCTTGTTTTGGTGATTGCAGCAGGAGGAATTGCGGCTTATCTCCTGGCGAAGAAAAAGAAAAACGAGGAACAGGATCAGTTGCAGATTTAAGACTCTATATTTGGGTAGTTAAATTTAGATGCGATTGCCCTACGGGAAAGGTCGCGTCGGACGTGATGAGTCGGGGTGTTGCGAAACGCAAGCGAGTCGTTCAACGAAATTTGACTCGCGCGCCGACAGTGAGTCGAAGGGCAGGCAAAACACTTTCGGCCAGCGACGAGCAAAACGTGGAGCGCACTCACAGCCTGCCCTGAGCGAAGTCGAAGGGGCGAAGTTTGACTCTCGCGCCGCCAGCGAGTCGAATGGCAAGCAAAACTCTTTCGGCCAGCGACGAGCGAAACGCAGCCTTTCGCGGCCCGCAGCCTTTC
>CAYUYN010000072.1:3762-6966 GCA_964449185.1 uncultured Anaerolineales bacterium
CCTTTCCAACCCATCGCGCCTGCCCACCCCTATTGCTTATTTGTCAATTCAGCCTGCGCAGGCGTGGCCGCCTCTCAGTTTTAGAGATGCACCCATGTTAGAATACCCGCATGGCCTGGGACCTGGTCGGTCACGAGTGGGTGGTGGAGCGGCTGCGGCGCGACATAGCCCAACAGCGGGTGCGCCACGCCTACCTGTTCACCGGGCCGGCCGGCATCGGCAAGCGCACGCTGGTGGCGGCGTTTGCCCGCGCCCTGCTCTGCGCCGCGCCCGACCCGCCCTGCGGCCAGTGCCGCCACTGCTCGCTCACCCTCAAGGGCAGCCACCCCGATCTGCTGACCGTGGAGCCTATCATCAGCGGCAAGAGCGTGCGCGCGGCCAAGATCAAGATCGAGCCGATGCGCCAGCTCATCTACGACCTGGCGCTCAAGCCGGTGGAGGCTCAGCGCCGCGTGGCGCGCCTGCTGCGCTTCGACGCCGCCAACGACGAGGCCCAAAGCGCCTTCCTCAAAACCTTGGAAGAGCCGCCCGGCCAGACGGTGCTGCTGCTCACCGCCGAGCGCGCCGACGACCTGCTGCCCACCATCGTCTCGCGCTGCGAGGGGGTGGCCCTGCGCCCGCTGCCGCGCGAGACCGTGGCGTCCGCCCTGATCACGCGCTGGCTGGTGCCGGCCGAGCGCGCCGAGCTGCTGGCGCACCTGTCGCAGGGGCGGCTGGGTTGGGCCGTGCGCACGCAGCAGGACGACAGCGCCCTGGAGGCCCGCGCGCAGAAGCTGGATGACCTCTCGGCCCTGGTGGGCGGCACGCGCGTGACGCGCTTTGCCTACGCCGAACGCCTGGCCAAGGAAGGCACCGTGGAACGCATCCAGGAAACCCTGGACCTGTGGCTGGCCTACTGGCGCGATGTGCTGTTGGCAGCCTCCGGCGCCAGCACCCCGCTCGCCAACCCCGACCGCGAAGCCGACATCCGCCGGCTGGCCGCCACCGTCACCCCGGCCGCCGCCAGCCAGGTGATGCAGGGCCTGCGCCGCACGGGTGAGCTGCTGGAAAAGAACGCCAATGCGCGCCTGGCGCTGGAAGTGTGCCTGCTGGACTGGCCCCGCCTGTGAGCGGCTGGCCGCCGGCACTGGCTGAGCTTGCCTTTGTCGAGCCGCCGGTCGCGCCGGTGCAGGACACGCGCTGGCGCACCTTGCTGCTGTACCTGCTGGGCGGTTTTGGGCTCTTTGCCCTGAGCGGGCTGCTGGTAACGCGCCTGGTCGGGTCGACGACCACCACCATCCTGGCCAGCCTGGCGGCCTACCTGCTCAACTTCATGTGCTTTGCGGGCGCCGCGTACTGGCTGGGGGTGCGCCGCCAGGGCCTCACCTGGGCCGACTTTGGCCTGCGGCCCTTTCCGCTGCGCTCGCTGGCGGTGTGGCTGGGCGCGGCGGTGCTGGTGGTGCCCGTGCGCGCGGTGGCCGCGCTGGTGGCGCAGGTGGTGCTGGGCGGCGGGCTGGAGCAGCTCGACGCCCGCATGGACCTCATCGTGCCGCCAGGGGGACCGCTGGGCCTCAACCTGCTGTTGACCGTGCTGGGCGCGGGCCTGCTGGCGCCCATGGCCGAAGAGCTGTACTTCCGCGGGCTGATCCACCGCTGGTTCTGGGCGCGCTTCACCGACAACCCCTGGCTGCGGGTGCTGCTCAGCTCGGCCATTTTTGCGCTGGGCCACTACGACAGCGTGGGGGTGGTGGCCTCCAGCTTTTTCCTGGGCCTGCTGTGCGCGCTGGCCTACGAGCGCACGCGCTCGCTGTGGGTTTCGATCGCCATCCACGCCATCAATAACAGCCTGGCCGTGCTGCTCGTTTATGCGGCCCTGGCGCTAAGCGCAGATTAACCGCAAAGGCCGCAAAGACCGCCAAGAAAAGCGTCAACCGCAACTCACAGCGCCTTCCAGCATACTCACCCCCACACCATCCCACCCCCACCCCCACCCCCACACCCCCACACCCCCACACTGTCGCAAAAGGAGCCTTCCCATGACCCAACCCAACCCCTACACCAACGCCCCCGGCCAGCGCCTGGACCTGCCCGACCCCAATGTCACGGCCACCGGCCGCGGGGTGACCGGCATGGAGTACAAGGTGATCGGCACCACGCTCCAGGCCGTGATCCTGGAGCTGGACCCCGGCGAGACCGTCTACTCGGAGAGCGGCGGCATGGCCTGGATGAGCGGCAATATCAGCATGCACACCAGCGGGCGCGGCGGCGGGCTGGGCGGCGTCTTCAAGCGCGCCATCAGCGGCGAGTCGCTGTTCCTGGTGGAGTACACCAGCCAGGGCGGCCAGGGCTTTGTGGCCTTCGCCTCCGACTTCCCCGGCAAGATCGTGCCGGTTAACTTGGGCGAGGGGCAGCAGCTCATTGCTCAGAAGGAAGCCTTCCTGTGCGCCGAAAAGACTGTCGGCCTCGACATCCACTTCCGCCGCCGGCTGGGCGCCGGGCTGTTTGGCGGCGAGGGCTTCGTGCTGCAAAAGCTCACCGGCCCCGGCGTGGCCTTTGTATGCCTGGATGGTGAGATCATGGAGTACACCCTCGGCGAGAACGAGATCCTCAAGGTCGATACCGGTCACGTAGCCATGTACGAGCCCACGGTGTCGTTCGACATCGAGATGGTCAAGGGCTTCAGCAACATCCTCTTCGGCGGCGAAGGGCTGTTCCTGGCCGTGCTGCGCGGGCCGGGCCGCGTCTGGCTCCAGACCATGCCCGTGCAGAACCTGGCCAAGGCCATCATGCCGTATATTCCCAAGCCGAGCAGCAGCTAGTCAGCGAACCGGGCCGCGCGTGTCGGTCCTCACCGAGAAACAGACATGCCAGGTTTTCAAAACCTGGCATGTCTATCTCCCGCACAGTCACTGCTTCTACTGTGCGCGCTGGCAAGTACCCACGCCTGAGCGGCGGCCATCGACCAGCGCTTGGCCTAAAGCCAGCCATCCGCTGATCCGTTGTCGCATCCGTTGACGCCCCGGCACTTGACATTCACTCCTCAGCGCGCTTCTCCAATCTGCGTCGATCTGCGGATCGCCATTCTTCGTGCCCCTTCGTGTCCTTCGTGGATTCCCCCCAGCCTATCGCCCCATAAGCCAATCCCCTTGACGACGCAACCAATACTCGCTACGCTCACCTTAGACCGCCGCCTCCGGCCGGCCGCCGGTTTTCGCGGCACCGCAG
>CAYUYN010000072.1:7066-14550 GCA_964449185.1 uncultured Anaerolineales bacterium
CGGCCGCACCTTTCTAACCCAATACCGCCCAGTGCACGGGCACCTGCGCACGAGGCCGTCTCCAAGCAGAGCGCACACAAAGCAGCGCCGGTAATTTTTCCGATTTACTTAGACAAGTGCTACCCACCGCGCCCAAAATCCCCAATCTTACCGAGAAAACAAGCCCAAAGTAGGCTTGTCACATCTGCCCCTAAGTGCCCCCATCTGCCCCCAAGTGCCACCCCATCTGCCCCGAATGCCCCGGCGCGCTGTCCACCGCCAGCGACGCGTTCCCAGGCTGAAAGGCGCCCGGTGGTGTAGACCTTATCAATATGCTGACCGCTTCGCCCCGACGGGTGCGGCCCGCCTAGGCCGAACCTAATTGAAACAAATGCAAATGACATGCAATGTTGCTTTCTGGTGTCACCACACTCACCACGTGCCCTCACCTTCCCCGCCAGCCCTGCCTGCCGCCAACTGCCGACTGTCCACTAACCACTGACCACTGACCACTTCTTGTGCCCTCCCGCGTTCTCTGCTATCATTTCGCGCGCTTCCGTATCCGCGCTCTCACTGGAGGGCGCTTTTTGTGTAGGAGGGCATAGGCCAGGGCCGATGCGAACTGTGGAATGGGAGGCTGACGGGGGTGTGCGGCTGATCGATCAGCGGCTGCTGCCCAACGAAGTCAAATTCCCGGTCTACCGTGACGTCCACGCGCTGGCCCAGGCCATCACGGACATGGTCGTGCGCGGCGCGCCGGCCATTGGCGCCACGGCCGCCTTTGGCCTGGCGCTGGCGGGGTTTCAAAGCCAGGCCGCCGACCGGCTGGCCCTGCTGCGCGACCTGGAAGCGGCGGCCGCAGTGCTGCGCGCGGCGCGTCCCACGGCCGTGAACCTGCCCTGGGCGCTGGCGCGCCTCATGCGCGTGGCCGTCAGTGAGGAGCTGGAGAGCGCCGACGACGTGCGCCAGGCCCTGCTGGCCGAGGCACAGAAGCTGGCCGACGAAGACGTGGCCCTCAACCGCCGCATGGGCTTCAACGGCGCGGCGCTGGTGGAAGACGGCGATGTGATCCTGCACCACTGCAACACCGGCGCGCTGGCGGCCGTGGATTGGGGCACGGCGCTGGGGGTGGTCTTTGCCGCACACGAGCAGGGGAAGCGTGTGCACGTGCTGGTGGACGAGACCCGGCCGCGCCTGCAGGGCGCCCGGCTGACGGCCTGGGAGCTTCAGCAGCGCGGCATCGCCTACGACCTGATCTCCGACAACGCCGCCGGCCACTTCCTGCACAGCGGCGAGGTCAAGCTGTGCCTGGTGGGCGCCGACCGCGTCGTCGCCAATGGCGACTTCGCCAACAAGATCGGCACCTATGGCGTCGGGGTGCTGGCCCGCGAGAACGGCGTGCCCTTCTACTGCGTGGCCCCCACCTCCACCGTGGACCTGGCCCTCGCGCACGGCGGCCTGATCCCCATCGAGGAGCGCAACAGCGCCGAGGTGCTCGGGCTCCAGTTCGAGGGCGTGGGCGTGGTGCCCGCCGGCGCCACGGCCCGCAACCCGGCCTTCGACGTCACGCCCCACCGCTACGTCACCGCCATCGTCACCGAGAACGGGGTGGTGCGCCCGCCCTTCGTCAAAAACCTGGCCCGCGCCGTGAACGGCCAGCTCTAGCGCGGATCCCATGCGCGTGTACAGTCTGTACTTATCCGTTGATTGGTTTATCCGTTGATCCGTTGCCCCATCCGTTGACACCCATGCGCATCGCCCTGACCGGCTCCATCGCCTACGATTACATCATGTCCTTCCCCGGACAGTTCAAGGACCACATCCTGGTCGATAAGTTGGACTCACTGTCCCTGAGCTTCCTGGTGGAGAGCATGAGCCGCCACCGGGGGGGCGTGGCGCCCAACATTGGCTACACCCTGGCGCTGCTGGGTGAGCGCCCGGTGATCCTGGCCACGGCCGGCATGGACTTTTCCGATTACCGCGCCTGGCTCGAAGCGCAGGGGGTGGACACCTCGGGTGTCTTGATCATCCCCGAGGTCTACACCGCCTCCTTCTTCGCCGGCAAGGACCGCATCAACGGCCAGATCGCGCTCTTTTATCCCGGCGCCATGGGCTACGCCTCGCGCACATCGTTCAGCGACCTGGCTCAGCGCCCGGATTTCGCCATGATCTCGCCCGACGACCCGCAGGCCATGGCCAAGCACCTGCGCGAGTGTCTTGACCAGGGCATCCCTTACGCTTACGATGTTTCCTGGCAGTTGGCGCGCCTGCCGGCCGAGGAGATTGTGGAGGGCGTGCTGGGCTGCTACATGCTGGTGGTCAATGACTACGAGATGAGCATGATCACCGACAAGACCAGGATCACCGAGACCGACCCGCGCCTGAAGGATAAGGTGGTAGTGGTCACGCGCGGCGAGTACGGCGCCAGCATCTACGCCGCTGGCTGCACGCACTCCATTCCGCCGGTGCCGCCGCGCGCCGTGCTGGACCCCACCGGCGCGGGCGATGCCTTCCGCGGCGGGCTGCTGCGCGGCATGTCGGCCGGCTGGGGCTGGGGCCTGTGCGGCCGCCTGGGCGCCCTGGCCGCCACCTATTGCCTGGAGAGCGTTGGCCCCATCAACCACGCCTACACCCGCGCTGAGTTCGTGGCCCGCTTCCGCGAGCACTTCGACGATGCCGGGATGCTGGATGCCCTCATAGCATAGTTCCCTTATTTCCCCTATTTCCCTTATTTCCCTGCCTTTAGAGGAGCGCATGCATGCATAACTTCGACGTCAAAAACACCAAACTCGCCGACGGCGGGCGCTACCGCATCGAGTGGGGCGAGCAGGAGATGCCGGTGCTGCGGCTGATCCGCGAGCGCTTTGCCAAGGAGCAGCCGCTCAAGGGCGTGCGCATCTCGGCCTGCCTGCACGTCACCGCCGAAACCGCCAACCTGATGCACACCCTCCATCTCGGCGGCGCCGACCTGGTGCTGTGCGCCTCCAACCCGCTCTCCACCCAGGACGAGGTGGCCGCCAGCCTGGTGACGCACTACGAGATCCCCACCTACGCCATCAAGGGCGAAGACACGGCCACCTACTACCAGCACATCCAGGCCGCCCTGGACCACCGCCCCCACCTGACCATGGACGACGGCGCCGACCTGGTGAGCACCATCCACAAGGACCGCACCGACCTGCTGGACGGCATCATCGGCGGCACCGAAGAGACCACCACCGGCGTCATCCGCCTGCGCGCGATGGCGGCCGACGGCGCGCTGAAGTTCCCGGTGATGGCCGTCAACGACGCTTCGACCAAGCACTTCTTCGACAATCGCTACGGCACCGGCCAGTCCACCCTGGACGGCATCATCCGCGCCACCAATATTCTCATTGCCGGCAAGACCTTCGTGGTGGGCGGCTATGGCTGGTGCGGGCGCGGTCTGGCCTCGCGCGCGCGCGGCCTGGGCGCTAACGTCGTCGTCACCGAGATCGACGCGCTGGCGGCGCTGGAGGCCGTCATGGACGGCTACCGCGTCATGCCCATGCGCGAGGCGGCCAAGGTCGGCGACATCTTCTGCACGGTCACCGGCGACATCAACGTCCTCGACCAGGAAGACTTCGAGGTGATGAAGGACGGCGCCATCGTCTCCAACTCGGGCCACTTCAACGTCGAGATCAACATCCCCGCGCTGGAGGCCATGGCCTCCGAGCGCAAGAAGGTGCGCGAGTACGTCGAGCAGTTCGTGCTGGCCGATGGCCGCCGCATCAACCTGCTGGCCGATGGCCGCCTGATCAACCTGGCCGCCGCCGAAGGCCACCCGGCCAGCGTGATGGACATGTCCTTCGCCAACCAGTGCCTGGGGGCCGAGTACATGGTGCGCCACGCCCAGGAGCTGGAGAACAAGGTCTACTCCATCCCGCTGGACATCGACCGCGAAATCGCCCGCCTCAAGCTCGCCGCCATGGGCGTGCAGATTGACGTCCTGACGACCGAGCAGGTGAAGTATTTGAATAGTTGGGAAGCAGGGACCTAAAGTGTGTAAGTGTGTAGGTGTGTAAGTCGCACGTACACACCTCCACACTTACGTACGATTTTGTCCGCCGAAACCTGCCACCGCCACCCGGCCCGCCTGGCCGTTGAGCATTGCGAGACCTGCCGCCGCCCGGTGTGCGGGTCGTGCCTGTGGTATGCCGAGACCGGCCAGCGGCTGTGCCCCGACCACGCCGCGCAGGCCCTGCACGCGGGCCAGACCGTCACCCCGCCCGAGCGCTACGCCGCGGGCATCGGCCCCAGCGAGGTCTCGGCCGCCCGCGCCCCCGAAGCCTACCTCCCCTACAAGGGCAACAGCACCGATGTCACGGCGCTGATCGCGGCCCTCACCGGCCTCATGGCGCTGCTGTCGTGCGCCGGCTGTTCGTGGCTGCTGCCCCTGCTGGCCTTCGTGCTGGGCCTGGTGGCCTGGCTCCAGGCCCGCGACTCGGCCGACCCGAGCCGCACGCGCTGGCTCTCGGGGCTCGGCCTGGCCGGCGGCGGCGTGTTTATCGTCTTCGTCTTTGCCATCGCCGCCGGCATGGCGGTGTGCATGCTCACCGTCTTCATCGCCTCCGCGACGCAGCCGTCGGGCTTTCCAACGGTCGTGCCGTTTTCAACGCCGACCCCGTAAGCTGACGACGGACGACGGACGACAGACAGTCGGCAGAAAGCAGTCGGCACGCGAAGCGCACAGGTACGATGGACGAGTGTAGGAGCGGGCTTTGCGCGCGATAGCGCGATGGACGATACGCTGCGCGCGACAGACCCCTTGATCGGGAGGTACGGGCCAGAAAGGCGCAGCCGAGTGCATGCACCTTTACCGGGCCTCCAAAGTGAAATGCATGCGGCCGCGGATCGCTGGAAATTCTTACCCTTTTCGTCCACGGTCCGCAACCGCTGACAATCTCACCGGGTCACTCCACAATATGAATCGTCACGCTGAAATCCTCGTTGCGGAGCACGCACGTCCCCGGCTGCACCCCCTCGAAGCCAACACTGTGCAGGCCCGTGTCGGCATCATACAGTCCAGTGGCGTTTGAGACCCAGCTAATAATACCGGCGGGTAGGCAGGTGTATTCGTTAGCAGGATACTGGTCCTGGTCAAGGAAGACGCCGAACCGTCCGGTGACGTGATACGTGAGAGCCTGGCCATTTTCCGCCAGCGTGACCCGAAACGGCGAATTCAAGGGTGGGGGTTGGTCCAGCAAGGATGAACCGGTGGTGGGGGTGGGGACGGGCACAGCGGATGGAAGCGTAGCATTTGCTGGCGGTGGGTAGGCGCTCGGCGGCCATGTGGGCATGGTGGCGGGCGGGTAGCCGGTTGGCGGCAGGAAGGTCCCCGACGGCGCCGTCCTGGACGGTAAACCACCTGATCCCGCGCATGCGGCTACGATAGACAGTAAGGTGGCTATGCCTACGCGCCAATATCGGTGCCGGTTGTTATTAATCATCAGACCCCAGCCTATGCTGGAAAGCTATTATTGAATAGTCACCTCGGCACATGCCATACTCTGCGCGTGAAACACCTGCGCCTGCTACAAGTTCGGCACGTCTTCGGCCACCGGCGCCAAACCACCCTCCCTGTGCGACAGGCGACCGTCCGCGCCAACGGCCGATCTCTGCGCTCGGCAAAGCGAAGCCTACACAGTTATTGTCGCATGTTTTATGGACCCGCCTCTGGGCGGCAGTTCACCGCTTATCCAGTTTGTCCGTTAGCCGCTCCACCGCGCTGACCAGGCGCCCGAGCAAAAACCAGTCGTGAAGCCAGTTCAACGACATGGGTTAGCCGCGCAGGTAGTCTGCCAGCGCCCCCAGGTGTTCGCAGACCAGCGTGGGCGAGTGCGCTGCGCCGGCCACTTCGTCAGCGCGGGTCTCGCCGCTGAGCACCAGCACGGTGGGCACGCCAGCCGCGGCGCCCAAGGCGATGTCGGTATACAGCCGGTCGCCCACCATGCACAGCGCCGAGAGCGGCAGGCCCACCCGCGCCGCCGCCTGTTCGGCGATCATGCGGTTGGGCTTGCCCACCGTCAGGTCGGGGTCGCGGCCGGTGGAGGCGCGCACATAGGCGATGGTGGCGCCGATATCGGGCATGTAGCCGGTCTCGGTCGGGCAGTTGAAGTCTGGGTGGGTGGCGAGGTACGGCACACCCGCCCTGACCAAGTCGCACAGCCGCCACAGCTTGGCGTAGTCCAGGCCGGTGTCGAACCCCAGCACCACGTAGTCCGGGTCGTGATCATCGGCCGCAAAGCCGCGCGCCAGGAATTCACTCTCCAGCGCCGGCGTGCCCACCACATACACACGCGCTCCGGGTTTGATCCCGTTCAAATACGCGGCGGTGGCCTCGCCCGAGGTCAGCACCTGGCTGGCCGGCACGGGCAGGCCCAGCCGGCCCAGCTTGGCCACATACTGCCGCGCGTCCTTAGACGAGTTGTTGGTCAGGAACAAGAAGTCGCGGCCCTGCTGGCGCAGCAGTTCGATGAAGGCCAGCGCGCCGTCCACCAGGCGCTCGCCCACGTAAAACGTGCCGTCCATATCCAGCATGAAACAGCGGACCGCCGACAGCGGGTCGGATGAAGCCATGCGGCGCGCCCGTCCCCGGGCCTAGGCCGGCACGCGGCCGTTGACGGCGTCGCCCAGCTCTTCCAGGGCTTGCCCGGCCGGCCAGCGGTCGCGGAAAACGCGGCTGACGGCCTGCATGATGGCCTGGGGCTTCTGGTGCTGGAAGATGTTGCGGCCGATCGAGCAGCCCACGGCGCCGGCCTCGCGCGCCAGGGCCATGCGCGTCAGCAGCTCTTCATCGCTGATCAGCGAGCCGCCGGCCAGCACCACCGGGCGCGCGCAGGCGCGGATGATGTCGGCAAACGACCGCGGGTCGCCCGACCAGTTAACCTTGACGATATCGGCGCCCATCTCGGCGCACAGCCGCGCGTTGCGCTTGAGGTACTCGGGCCCAAAGCTGTCGGCCATGGAGTTGAGGCTCTGGTAGGCGTTCGGGTACTCGGCCTCGGCAATGAACGGCATGCCCTGCAGCTCGCACTCCTCGCCGATATCCGACAGCGCCTGGATGGCCTCGGACTCGTTGTCGCCGGCCAGGGCCACGTACATCACCACCGCGTCGGCGCCGGCGCGCAGGGCCTCCTCCACCGAGCCGATGGGCGTGATCTGTGCGCCGCCGGGCTGGCCGGCGGCCGAGGCCGTGAGCATCAGGGCCAGCGAGGTATCGCGCCGGAACAGGTGGGCGTTGTCCTTGGCGACGCCGCGCCCCAGCATCAGCACATTGGCCCCGCCGGCCACCACTTCCCGCACGCGCGCGGGCGTGTCGTACAGGCCGCTCAGAAACACGGGCGAGGTCATCCCGTGGTCGATGGCGCAGATCAGGCAGGTGTTGGTCTCCGCCTGGATGAGACGGTTCATGCGAATCTTTTTTCCGGTCGAAGCAGACATGGTTTAGCCCTCCAAATAAGGCGACGAGTCCGTAGGGGCGCCCC
>CAYUYN010000073.1:0-14319 GCA_964449185.1 uncultured Anaerolineales bacterium
AGGCGCCGCCCGCGCGCCACAGCCGCTCGGCGGCGCTGGCCGTGGTCAGCGGCACGCGCAGCACCTCGGCCACAATGTCGGGCATGCCGTGAAATGGCGGCCGGCCCTCAAGCGTGTGGGTGCGCGGGTTGTAGACCAGCAGGCCGGCCAGCTCCACGCCCATCACGCGCGCGATGTCGGTGGTCAGCCGGCCATACAGCTCGCGCGGGTCGGAAGTGGCTTCCAGGGCGCGGGTGATGTCGTTGAGGCCGGCCAGCTCGGCGGCGCGGCGCTGCTCGGCGGCGTAGCGCTGGGCGTTGCGCAGGGCCAGGGCGGCCTGGCCGGCGATGAGCTGGAGGAAATCCAGGTCGTGGGTCTTGAAGGCGCCGGCCGTGTAATGGGCCAGCTCCAGGGTGCCGACGAGCTCGTCGCCGGCCAGCAGCGGCACGCCCAGGTAGGCCTCGAACGGGAACTCGGGGCCGTAGACGAGAAGCGTGGGGCGGCTGTCGGTGTGGCTGCTGACGTTGTCGATGAGGAGTGGGCGGCGGTTGGCGGCGAGCCAGCCGGAGTAGCCTTCACCGAGGCGATAAAAGGCGCCGGCCTGGTCGAGCTCGCGCGGGTAATCCCTTGCACCTGCACCGGCTGCAACAGACGTTGCATACGGGTCGGGCGGCCCCGTGGGGCGAGCACCCGCTGCAGACGAGTGGTCGCCGGTGTGGCGGGCCAGGCGCAGCACCTGGGCGGCCTCGTCCCACAAATTCAGCTCGGCCAAATGGTAGTGGAAGGCCTGGGCCAGGCCGGCCAGGATGGCGTCGCAGGTTTCATCGAGGTCGAGGCTGGCCGACAGCGCGCGGTTGATTTCGGCCAGCACACGCACGGCGGCGGCGCCCTGGTCGCCGGATTGGAGCAATGCGGCGGCGCGCTCGGTTTCGCGCAGCACCACCACGTAGCGCGGCGGGCCGGAGGCGGACAGGGGCAGCCGGTGGGAGGTGGCCTCGATGCGGCGGTCGCCGATGTGGAGGCTGGCCTGGCCTTCGCCCGTCAGCAGCTCCAGCATCCGATCGGCCGGCTGGGTCTGGCGCAGCACGACCGACAGCGTGGGCTGGTCACCGTTGAGCCCAAACAGCGCGCGGGCCTGGGCATTGGCCACCAGCCGACCGCCGGGTTCGGCCAGCAGCACGCCCGCTTCGGTGGCCTCGGCCGAGGCCGCCAGGGGTACTGGCGAGGGCAGATGCTGCGCCGGCTGGGGGCCATGCGCGCGGAACCAGCGCAGGCTAAGGACCAGCAGTCCCAGCAGCGCGGTGCCCAGCGCCAGCGCGGCCAGCGCGGTCGGCAGGTTGGCGGTTAGTTCCATGCTAGCCCATCACACCCTTCGCCCAGCGGCGGCCGGGTTTCAGACGGCGGCCACGGTGTCCTGGCGGCGGGCCTCGGCGGCCAGCTCGGTGATCTCGCGGATGTCGGAGAAGGCGCGCGTGTCGGACGATATCAGGCCGACGGCCATGCTCATCAGCGGCACCTCAGCCTCCTCGCCTTCGCGGCCCTTGGCGACGATGTAGCCGCGCTCGCGGTCCACGAAGTTGTAGTGCGTGAGCACCTCGTTGTTGAAGCGCGCCTTGAGGCGCTCGCGGAGGCGGGCGCCGGCGGCGGCGGTGGTGATGACGACGTAGTTGTCGCCGCCGGGGTGGCCGATGAAATCGTTGGGGGTGCCCAGCTCGTCCACCACCTCGCCCAGCAGGATAGAGGTGAAGCGCAGCACCTCATCGCCGGCGATGAAGCCGTAGACGTCCTTGAAGCGCTCGAAGTGCGCCAGGCGGCAGTCGAGCAGGCCCCAGCCCTGGGTGCGGATGATGCGGCGCAGGTGGTCTTCGATCAGGCGGCCCGAGGGCAGGCCGGTGCGCGGGTCGGTCTGGCTCTCGCGCTCGGCGCGCGCGATGGCGTTGGTCACGCGCAGCTTGAGCTCTTCGATGTCGAAGGGCTTGGTGATGTAGTCGTCGGCGCCCAGCTCCAGGCCGGCGATCTTGTCGCTGCGCTCATCTTTCTGGGTGAGGAAGATGATGGGGATGTGGCTGGTGCGCGTGGTGGTGCGCAGCTCCTTGCACACGGAGTAGCCATCCATGTCCGGCAGCATGATGTCCAGCACGATCAGGTGCGGCAGGCTCTGGCGGGTGATGGCCAGCGCATCGCCGCCGCGCGGGGCCACGGTGACCTCAAAGCCCTGGCCCGTAAAGTAAATGCGCAGCATGTTCGAAATGTCGAAATCATCTTCTACGACGAGGATTCTGCCTTTGCTCATCCCTGGCCTCCATCTCCATCCTTGTGCGGCGGCAGCCCTGGCCCACGGGTGGGCCGGAGCGAACCGTCAAGGTTATATCCATCCGTGCGCAGCGGGTGGGCGCGCGAAGCGTGTCGAACGCCCCTACCGCGCGCTGACTTGCAGGGTCATCAGCGGTGTCTGCACCATCTGGCCGTCGCGGTCGCGCATGAGCACGTAGCCCTGTTCGCGGTCCATAAACGAATAATGCGCCTGGACTTCGTCGTTGAAGCGCTCTTGCAGACGCGCGACCAGGAGCGGCACGGCCTCGGCGCCGGTGATGATCAGAAAGGTAGCGTGCGCCGGGTGCCCGACAAAGTCCTCGGGCGTGCCCAGCTCGCGGACGAGGTCGCGCAGGAGCTGGCCGGTAAAGTGCAGCACGTCGTCCCCGGCCACAAAGCCGTGCAGGTCTACAAAAGGCTGGAACGAGTCCAGCCGGCACTCCAGCACGTGCCAGCCTGGCCGCTCGTGGGCGCGCCGGAGCTGGTCGTCCACCCAGGCGCCGGTGGGCAGGCTGCTGCGCGGGTCCAGCACGTTCTCGCGCGCCGAGCGCGCAATGAGATTCTGGATGCGCAGGCGCAGCTCTTCGAGGTCGAAGGGCTTGGTGACGTAGTCTTGCGCCCCGGCGCCCAGCCCGGTGACACGCTCGCTTAGCGACGTCTTCTCGGTGAGGAAGATGACAGGAATATGGCTGGTGCGCGGCGATTGGCGCAGCCCGGCGCAGACGTCGAGGCCGTCCATGTCGGGCAGGTTGATGTCGAGCAGGACCAAGTCGGGCAGCAGGCGGCGGGCCGCGGCCAGGCCCTCGTCGCCGCGCGGGGCCACATCCACCTGGTAGTTGTGCCCGGCAAAGTACATGCCGAGCATGGCCGAGGTGTCGGGGTCATCCTCGATGACCAGCAGGGCGCGCTTGCCCTGCCGCAGCCGGTGGCTGAGCGGGGCGGTCACTGGGCGCCGCCTTCCGTGATTGCCAATCCCGGCGCCGGCGGTGGGGGCAGGGGTGCAGGCTGGCGAACGCCGGCGAGCGTGCGCCTGGCGCGGGCGCGCGCCGCCACGCGCTCGATGTGCTCGGGGGTGACCTCACGCTCGAACGAGCGGAAACCGCTGAGCTTGAAACCGTGCTTCGCCGCCAGTTGACCCATGTGCTGTACTTGCTCCACGGTAAGCGCGCGTCCTAGAGTATAGCTCTCGTAACGCCCTTCCATCGCCAGTGCCATGGTCTCGGCCATGCAGGCATAGACCCGGTCGGGTGGAAAGCCAAAGTTGAAGTTGAACTGCGCCCCGGGCAGGGGCACCTGCACCATGCCGCCGTCGATCACCAGCACGTCATCACGGGTGGCGGCCACCAGGGTGGACACGTCCCGCGGGCGGGCCACGTCGCACACCACGGCGCCGGGCCGCAGATGCCGCGGCTCGATGACGGCGTCCAGGGCGCTGGTGACCGTCAAGATGAGATCGGCCTCGGCCAAGGGCGCCATGCCGGTGGCAATTTCGACCTGGGTCGTGGTCCGCGACATAATTCGCTCGCGCAGGCTCTCCAGCGCGGCGGTGCGCCGGCCCACCAGCCACAGCTTGGGCACCTCCGCGGCGATCATCTCCGCGGCCACCGCGCCAATAGCGCCGGTGGCGCCCACCACGGCTGCCGCCGCCCCGGCCAGTGGAATGCCCATCTGGCGGGCCGCCTCGCGCACCGCCTCCACGGCAATGGCGACGGTATAGGAATCACCGGTGGTAACCGGGATGGAGAGACGCTGGCTGATGCTCACACCGGCATCGCCCACGACTGAAGTAAAGGCGCCCAGGCCCAAAATCCGGGCGCCCAGCCGCTCGGCCAGGCGGCCAGTCTGCACAATTTTATTGTAGACCGTCTTTTCGGGCAATGCGAGCATTTTGGCTGGGGTGTAGGGGCAAGCCACAAACCAGCCTCTGACTTCGTTGCCCGTTGCGGCCGAACATAGGCCAGTGATTTCGGAAATATAGACCGGCGGAAAGAAGGTGCTGAAGAAGTTGATCTGCTCCACCGACAGCAGCTTGCCAAGCAGCGGGAACTTGCGGCTGACGTCGCGCTTGGGGTCGATGGGGTGGATGATGAAAGCGAACGTGTCTACCATTCTTCCGCCACGCGCTCGCCGCGCCGCGGATACAGCCGCCGGTGGAGGTGGGCCAGCCGGAGCTTGTGATGGTCGCTCTCTTCGTAGGTAACGTTGCGGTCGATGACCCGGCGTTCGGTGGAAGCGAACAGGATGACGTCGGACTCGACCGTGCGCGAGGGGTAGATAATCAGGCCGGAACCCAGGCGGCAGTTGTGGCCGACGCAGCCGCCCAGCACCGGCATGTTGCTCGCGCGCAGCTCCTGGCCGGCGGTCATGGCCCGGATGGGGGTGGGCAGCAGGTTGTAGTCGGTAAAGGTGCTGCCGGCGCCGATAAAGGTGCGGCGGCCGATCACGCACAACTGCAGGCAGGTGTTCTGGGCCACCATGGCGTCTTCCATCAGGGTGGTCATAAACAGCGAGGCGCGGAAGGGCAGGAAGGCGCCGTCGCCCACGGTGGACAGCAGCAGTTGGCTGCCTTGAGAAATGTTGACGTTGCTGCCGATGGTGCAGTTGTCGATGACGACCCCGGCGCCGATGGTGCAGTTGTCGCCGATGGTGGTGGGGCCGGTGATGACGGCCGAGGGATCGAGGGTGCAGTTGCGGCCGAGCTTGACCACCGCCGAGCAGCGCATAACCTGCTTCTGCTCCAGCAGGGCGCGCCACAGCACCTTGAGCTTGAAGGCGGTGCTGGTGTTGGCCTGCAGCTCGAACTGGGCGCCGCGCTTGAACAGGCCAAAGACAATGTCGGCCAGCAGGATGTGGACCCAGGCGTCGATGGCGATCAGGCCCAGCAGGGGCACCTGGTAGACCAGGTCGCCCTTGTCGTTGGCCATGTAGGTGGGCACATGGTAGTAGCCGATCTCGCGGCTCTTGAAATCGACCACGATGGGGTGGGGGTCGGCCACGACACCGTTGGGGAAGTACCACAGGTCGGCCAGGTACAGGTTGCCTTCCTGGGTGAAGCTGGACGACAGCGGCAGGGTGTGCTGCACAAAGGCGCGGTTGTCGGGGGCGAAGGCCGCCCGCGCCGGGCCGCCCACCCGCCGCGCCGCCGCCATGAAGGCGTCGATATACTCCTGGTCGAAGTAGAGGTTGTCGCGGTGCACCAGGGTCTCCACCTGGTCGGTGGGGAGGTCCTCAAAGCGCGCGCACTCGAGCTCCTGGGTGGTATAGGAGGCCAGGGTGTCGCGCTGGTGGAGCCACAGCGGCTTGTTCTGCAGGCGCAGATCGCGAGCCTCTTCGTTGAAGGGGTGGACGTGGCGGCTGTCGCGGAGAATGCACTTGCGCATGCTAATCCATCGGCTTTTTCTCAATCACAAGCGTGCAGACCTCATCGCCGCAGGCCACGCAGCCGGTTTCGTAGACTTCAAAGTTCTTGCCGCCGCTGACCCAGTACAGCGCTTCCTGCAAAATGCCGACGGCCAGGTAGCAGCACGGGCCTTCGGCGGTGCGGCCCCAGCAGACGGGGCAGCGCACGTTCTCCCAGATAAAGCGGTCTTCCTTTTCGGTCAGGCGCACCTGCTGGTCGCTGAACTTGTTAAAGGTCTCGCAGAAGACGTCGGCGCCGACCTTGAGCTTCATGGGCAGGGGCAGCAGCCGGAAGGCCAGGTCGGCGATGCCCAGCACCGGGCCAAACTCCTTGAGGCCATACTTGAAGCAGGCACGCCCGGCGCGCAGCGCCAGCCCGCGGCCGCCGCGCGGCCCATACATGATGTCCAGCGACCGCATGAGCGTACCCAGCTCGCCAAAGGTGATCTGGCGGTCGAAGTTGTTGGGGGGAAAGTTATTGACCAGGTGCTTCATCTGAGCCAGGTTGAGCACGGCATTCACGCCGTTGCGGCCCATCACTTCCTCCATGGCCAGGAGGATGATGCGCACCATCTTGTTGGGATAGTAGTATTCGGTCACGGCAGCGGCGGCCGGTAACTCCATGAGGCGGGCTCCTAAACGCTCCCGGCGTTATCGTCTAGAAACGAGCGGATGAGGGTGAGGTATTTCTCGGGCTCGTCCAACATGGGGAAGTGGCCCGACTTGGGCATGACTTCCACGCGGGTTTGCCGCACGCCCAGGCGCAGCGGCTCGTACTGCTTGGGGTGCACGATGACGTCGCGCGAGCCATAGATGCCCATGGTGGGCACCTTGATCTCGTTCAGGCGCGGGCGCAGGTCGGTGCGGCGCAGCGAGCCAATGCTGCTGAAAAAGGATTCGACCGTGGTGGCCGAGATGTCGCGCGCGACCATGGAGTACCAGCGACGGTCGCGCGTGATCAGCGGCGAGGCGACCCGGAGGCCCAGGTTGAGCAGGGCCGGCACGCGGCGCACGATCGAGCCGATCCAGCGCACGCCGGCGAGCTGGAGAAAGATTGAGAGCGACGTGCCCACGATGGGCGAGCCAATGACGCAGACCTTGGTGACGCGCTCGGGATAGCGGATGGTGGTGCCCAGGCTGGTGGTGCCGCCCATGGAGTGGCCGATCAGGGGCGCCTGGGCGATGCCCAGCACGTCCATAAACTGCCGCACCAGCTCCATAAAGTCGCCCACGGCGTAGGAGTCACGCTTCTTGCCCGATTCGCCAAAGCCCCAGAAGTCCAGGGCGTAGCAGCGGTAGTGCTGGCCGAGCGCTTCCATGGTGGGCTGCCAGAGGCCCCACGAGCCGATCCAGCCGTGCAGCAAAATGACCGGCGACCCGGTGCCGTACGTTTCGTAGTGCACCATTCCCTGGTCGGTGACGATCGAGCTCATGGTAAGGTGTCTCGCCGGCGGCCGGCAAGGGGCGCCGGCTGGCGCCGGGGCCGGGGCAGTTGGCTCAGGAGGCCGTTTCCATCTCGGCCAGGATGGAGTAGAGGAGCTCCAGCAGCACGTTCTTGACCTGCTCGCGGTCGGTGGCCACGCACGGGATCAGCTTGACCTTGGGCGCGATGCGCAGCGCGATGCGCAGGTCTTCGATGGACCAGGCTTCGGCGTGGTCCTGCTTGTTGGCGGCCACCACATAGGGGGTGGGGGCGTAGGCGCGAAAGGTCTCGAGGATGCTCTTGGCCTCGCGAAAGGTCTCGGGGCGCGTGCTGTCCACCATCACCACAAAGCCCAACATGCCCTCGGACAATATTTCCCACATGAACTCAAAGCGCTTTTGGCCGGGCGTGCCGAACAAATACAGCACCAGGTCGGCGTCCACCGTGATGCGGCCGAAGTCCATGGCCACGGTCGTGCTTTCCTTGACGCGCTCGGCCTCGGACGAGATGCGCCGCTCGGTGGAGACCACGTCAATCTCGCTGACGGATTGAATGAACTGGGTCTTGCCCGAGTTGAAGGGGCCGGTCACGACCATTTTGACGGTTTGCATGGGGTCTCTGGGTGCCTACAACGAACGGATGCGTTGGATAAGACGGTTGACCAAGCCCCGCTGCTGCTGTTTTTCCTTGGGCGTGGACGGCGGGGCGGGCTTTTTGGCGCCAAAGGGCAGCGGGCGCGGCGCGCCCTCTGGCCGGACCACCTCGACCAGGCCGGCCTGGAGCAGACCGTAGACGATGCGGCGAATCTCCAACTCGCTCAGGTTGTTGGCCTTGGCGATGGCCTTCATCGAGTTCTTGGGATTGATGAAGGAAACTACGCGCCACTCCTCGACGTTGAGCTTCATGGCTTTGAGGTTGACGTTGGGGTGCTCGGCGAACTTGAGGGCCATGTCGAGGCTGGGCAGCTCCTCGGTCAGGCGCTCCCATTCGCGCATGCGGCGCGCGCCCTCGATGATGACGTTTTCCAGCTCGATGGGGACGGTGATCTTGTCGTCGGCGGGCAGCAGGTCCTGCTCGAAGCGGAACATGCCCTCGGCCCAGGTGATGAGCCGGTAGACGATCTCGAGCACGTGCGCGCGGATGCTGAGCAGGATGTCGGCCTGGCTGACGTAGCCGGCGTTGATGAGCAGCAGGCCCAGCTCCTTGTCGCTGGCGCGGCTGGCGCGCTCGCGCAGCACGCGGGCCTGTTCGTCGTTGAGCTTGCTGGCTTTGTGCAGGATGTGGGTCAGGTTGCTGTCTTCCTGACCCAGCTGGGCGTAGATGAGCTTGCCGCCGCGGAACGCCAACTGGGCCGCCTGGCCGGGACCATCCACTACCAGGGTGCCGGTTTTCTTGGCCAGGCTGACCAGGTTCAGCAGCTGCGTTGTCGAAAAATCGCGAAGGTTGCCCTTGAGTGCCATACGGACCTTTACACGGGCGAAGAAACTGCCGCAAACAGGAGACCGGGCGGCATTATACTGCCAGGGGGAGGGGGCGTCAAACGCGGCACTAACCATCGCAACTATGCTAGAATCCGCAGCCCGCGGTAAGCACACGGTTTCGTTGCAGGCGGTTGGTCGGGCCTGGTCCTGGTGATGGGAGGCGTATGTCATGCTGCGTTCGATGAGAGGGCGGTTCCGGGGGACTGCACTGCTGGCGGTGATGGCGTTGGCCGCCTGTGGTGGGCCGGCGGCCACGCCGACCCTGCCGCCGGTGGGCATCACCGTCTTCGCCCCGGGCACGCCCCTGCCGGTGAGCGAGGCCACGGCCACCGCCCTGCCGATGGCCAGCGCCACGCTGGCGCCGGGCGAGCCCACGCCGACGGCGGTGCCGGTCTACGGTCCCGACACGTTCCCGCCGGGGGTCAACCCGCTGACCGGCCTGGTGGTGGACCCGGCTTTGATCAACCGCATGCCAATCGCGGCCAAGATCGCAAACTTCCCGTATGGGGTGCGGCCGCAGTCGGGGCTGGCCCTGGCCGATGTGGTGGTGGAGCACCTGGCCGAGGCCGGGGTCACCCGCTTTACGGCCATCTTCCTCCAGAACGACGCGCCCAAGGTGGGGTCGATCCGGTCCGCGCGCTTCATCGACACCGAGGTGGCGCCGATGTTTGGGGCCATGCTGGTGACCTCCGGGTCGAGCCTGGGCACGATGGCCCACCTGCGGGCGAACCCCTGGTTTCTGGGCGACAACGGGTGGCGGTTGGTGTCGGAGGAAAGCCGCTACGTGTGCCCGCCGCTGTGCCGCGAGACCCCGGACGACGCCAACACGCTCTTTGCCGGCACCGAGGCCGTGCGCGCGGCCACCGCGGCCCAGGCCGGGAGCACGCAGGTGGCGCAGTCGGGCTTTGCCTTTACGCCGGCGGTGCCGCCGGGCGGCGTGGCCGTGAGCGAGGCCCTGGTGGACTACTCGCCGGCGGCGCACGTCGCCTGGCGCTACAACGCCGCCGCGGGCGACTACACGCGCTGGCAGGACAAGGACCCCAGCCTGGAGCTGAGCGCCCATACCGATGCGCTGACCGGCGCGCCCATCACGGCCAGCAATGTGGCGATCCTGTTTGTGAACCACCAAAACAACTTTGTGCCCGAGGACTTCCGCGACGGCGGGAACTGCGGCCTGGAGATCCAGTTGTGGA
The DNA here is from genome assembly GCA_964449185.1 of uncultured Anaerolineales bacterium. Taxonomy (GTDB): domain Bacteria; phylum Chloroflexota; class Anaerolineae; order Anaerolineales; family UBA6663; genus CAYUYN01. The sequence goes on from CAYUYN010000073.1 coordinate 9,789, forward strand.
CGATCGGCCCGGCCAAAATTTTCCGTGACGGGCAGTTCTACGACGGCCGCTGGCACCGCGACGCGTCGACCGGCTGGCGCCTGCGGCTGGAGGACAACAGCGGGCAGGTGATCCCGCTGCGCCCGGGGAATACGTGGTTGGGCATGGTGGGCCTGACGGCCGATGCGACTCTGAACGGGGCGACGTACTACATTCACAACCGGGTGCTGGACACGCGCTCGGTCTGCCCCATCCCGCCGACCGAGACGCCGACGGTGACGCCGGAGGGCTATGTCGATCCGTTGGCGACGGTGGACCCGTTTGCCACCGTGGAGCTGCTTCCGACGGAGACGCCGGTGCCGTAGACTTAGACGACTGGGTCGAGTGAAACGCAGACCGGCCAGGTTTTCAAAACCTGGCCGGTTTTGCGTTATGAGACCTCCGAGGTCTTTAAGGCCTCGGCGGTTTGGATTTAGGCACAGGTCGAGCGTACGGCGCCCGCACGAATGGATAAAGTCCAGCCTCAGTGCCGAAAGTAACCATGCGCCAGGGGCCGCACTTCGTCGACGGTGACGAAGGCGTGGGGATCGACTTGGTCGGTGAGGGCGCGCACGGTGGGGATGAGCTTGCGGGTGACGGCGCAGTTGACGACGGTGACGGTGCCGTCTTTGCCCTGGGCCATGAACTCGGTGGCGGCGTGGCCGTGCTCGCGCAGGGCGGCGGCAATGGCCGCGCCGCGCGCCGGAGAGTAGATGCGGAACATGGCGAAGCCGATGGCGAGCCGCTCCTCGGCGAACATGCCCAGAATGATGCCGATGCCAAAGCCGGCGGCGTAGCCGATGACCTTGACGGGCGTCAGCTCGCCGCGCAGCACGGAGCTGACGGCCAGGATGAACACCGCGGCCTGGACGGCGCCGATGGCGCCGGCGAGCAGCTTGCGCCCGCGCATGACGAACAGCATGCGCAGCGTGTCGAGCGACATGTCGGCCACGCGCATGGCGAAGATGAAGAGACCGGCTTGTAAACCTTCCATATTGAACAGTGCTCAGGCCACCGGCTGTTCCTGGGGCAGGTACATTTCCTCAACGTACTGCTTCACCATGCGCCGGGTGCTGAAAACGGGCGCCAGGGTGGCAATGGAAGTCTTGACCTTGCGCAGCCAGCCCGGCGACAGCTCGGTCTGGCCGTTTTCGTAATAGAGCGGCACGATCTGGTTCTCGAGCGTCGAGTACAGGCTCTCGGCATCGCGGGCGTCCTGCTCGTCGGGATTGGCTTGCTCGGTCTCGTCGCCGATGGCCCAGCCATTCTCACCATTGTAGCCCTCCTGCCACCAGCCATCCAGCACCGAAAAATTTAGCACGCCGTTGAGGGCGGCCTTCATGCCCGAGGTGCCGGAGGCCTCCAGCGGGCGGCGCGGGTTGTTCATCCACACGTCCACGCCCTGCACCAGGTAGCGCGCCAGGTTGATGTCGTAGTCTTCCAGGAAGACGATGCGGCCGGCGAACTCGGCCATCTTGAGGGTGCGGTAGACCTGCTGGATGATGAGCTTGCCGGGCTCGTCCATCGGGTGCGCCTTGCCGGCAAAGATGATCTGCACCGGCCGGCGGATGTCGGTGATGATGCGCATGAGCCGGTCGATGTCGCGCAGGACGAGCGAGCCGCGCTTGTACGTGGCGAACCGCCGCGCAAAGCCAAGGGTGAGCATGTAGGGGTCGAGCAGCGCGCCGGAGGCCACGATCTGCACCGGGTGGCGGCGGGTGGTGACCCATTGTGACCGGGCGCGCTCGCGGGCGAAAGCGGCCAGCTTGCGCTTGAGGTGCCGCCGCACCGACCACAACTCCTCGTCGGGCACGGCAAAGATGGCCTGGAACAGGGACAGGTCGTCGAGCGACTCTACCCAGTCGTGGCCCAGATAGTGGTCGTACAGCAGCTGCATGCGCCTTGCCAGCCAGGTGCCGGTGTGCACGCCGTTGGTGATGGCCTTGATGGGCACGCGCTCGACGGGGGTGTCGGGGAACATGAACTGCCACATGCGCCGGCTGACCTGGCCGTGGAGCTGGCTGACGGCGTTGCGCGCGTGCGACATGCGGATGGCCAGCATGGACATGCTGAAGGTCTGCCCCCACGACTGCGAGTGGCGGGCCAGATCCATAAAGCCTTCGCGGTCCAGGGCGAGCTGGCCCCAGTACTGGCTAAAGTAGCGGTCGATGAGCCAATCGGGGAACTCTTCGTTGCCGGCCGGCACGGGGGTGTGGGTGGTGAAGACCGTGGTCGACCGGACCAGCGCCTCGGCCTCGGGGAAGCTCAGGCCTTGGGCGATCTTCTCGCGGATGCGCTCCAGCGACAGGAAGGCCGAGTGGCCTTCGTTCATGTGCCAGACTTTGGGATCCAGGTTGAGCAGGCGCAAGGCACGCACGCCGCCGATGCCCAGCACGATCTCCTGCGAGATGCGCGTGTCCAGGTCGCCGCCGTAAACCCGCGCGGTCAGGTCGCGGTCGTTGGGCGCGTTGCGCGGCACGTCGCTGTCCAGCAGGATCAGGGCGATGCGCCCCACCTGGATGCGCCAGAGGCGGGCGTGCAGGGTGCGGCCGGGCAAATCCACGGCCACGGTCAAGGGCTGGCCGTCGTCGTCGGTGTAGGGGAGGGCGGGCACGTCTTCAAAGGAGTAGCGGCTGTAGGCCGCTTCCTGCCAGCCGTCTTCGGTGATGTGCTGCGAGAAGTAGCCCTGGTTGTAGAGAAAGCCCACACCCACAAAGGGCAAGCCCAGGTCCGAGGCCTCTTTGGCGTGATCGCCCGAGAGGATGCCCAGGCCGCCGGCATAGGTGGGGAAGGACTCGTGCAGGCCGAACTCGGTGGAGAAGTAGGCCATGGTGTGGTCGAGGCGGTCGCCGTGGGTGGACGCGTACCAGGTGCGGGCTGCGCCCATGTAGGCGTCAAAGGCCGCCAGGGTGCGGTCGTACAGCTCCAGCACCCGCCGGCTGTGTACGGCGGCGTTGAGGGCCTTGCGTTTGACCTGGCGCAGAAACTTGACGGGGTTGTGGTACGTGGCGTCCCAGAGGGTGTGGTCAATCTCTTTGAACAGCTCCTGCGCTTCGGGGTGCCACGACCACCATAGGTTGCAGGCCAGCTCACTCATGCGCTCCAGACGCCGCGGGAGCGCGACATCCTGGAGCGCGGCTGAGATGTCTCGGCCGGTCGCTTCAATGGTCATTCGGAATGCATCTCCTTCTGCTGACGCGCGGCGGGGCTTTGCGACCCCAAGGGCGGCTGCGCGTGTGCCAAAAGCGGTACGTCTGGCAGGCTTAAAAGCGCCCTTCGGCCGGCGCGGGGTCCAACGCAGCCGGGAAGGGGCCTCATGAGTGTGAAAATATACCACAAACAAAACCGTTCTATAATCACCCAGTGACCCACAGCCCTATACGCCAAGTCCAACTTTTCGTAACGTGCATTGTCGACAGCCTGTATCCTGCTGCCGGTGAGGCGGTGGTGACCGTGCTCGAACGCCTGGGGCTTGAGGTGCTTTTCCCCGAATCCCAGACCTGCTGCGGCCAGCCCGGGTACAACAGTGGGTTTCAGGCCGAGGCCCGGCGGCTGGCGCTGCACGCGCTGGACGTGTTCGAGCGCTCCCCCGCGCCGGTTGTCATCCCGTCTGGTTCGTGCGGGGCCATGGTGGTCAAGGGCTACCCCCACCTCTTCGCCCACGAGCCGGCCCTGCTGGCCCGGGCGCAGGCCCTGGCCGCGCGCACGTATGAGTTCTCGCAGTTTCTGACCGAGGTGCTCAACGTCGACCTGGCGACGGTCTTGGCCGCGCAGCCCGAGCAAGCGGCCCCGGCCGGCAAGTTCACCTACCATGCGGCCTGCCACCTGGTGCGCGAGCTGGGCGTAACCGACGCCGCAACGCGCCTGCTGGGGGCCGTGCCGGGGTTGGAGCTGGTGCCGCTCCCCGGCGTGGAGCAGTGCTGCGGCTTTGGCGGGCTGTTCGCCGTCAAGCACGACGCGATCTCGACCGCCATGCTCGATAAGAAACTGGCCTACGTGCGCCAAACCGGCGCCGCCACGGTGGTGGGCTGCGACATGAGCTGCCTGATGCACATGCAGGGCGCGCTGTCGCGCGACGGCGCCACCATCCGCTGTGTTCACCTGGCTGAAGTGCTGGCGGAGGCGATGAAGGATGAAGGCTGAAGGATGAAGGGGGAACGCTCCGCGTGAAGGACGAATTAGGGACCTTCTAGGTATGAGAACGCCTTGAAGATTTCACATGCAAAACCGCTAACGCGCTGCATGGTGCTGCTGGCCCTGGCCTCGACCATGTCTTGCGGCACCGCCGCGCCAGCGCCCACCGCGACCATGGGGCCGGACCTCACGGCGACGGCGCGGATGGAACCAGTGGGGCTCGGGGTGAACGGCACGCCCGACGCCCAGCACGCCACCGTGGCGGCGCGGGCCACGGGGGTGGTCGCCACCACCGCCGCGGGCACAGCGCAAGCGCAGCTCGCGCTGACCTCGACGGCGGCCGAGGCGACCGCCAGCATGGCCAACCGGCTGGCCACCG
>CAYUYN010000074.1:0-4580 GCA_964449185.1 uncultured Anaerolineales bacterium
ACCCCCATACCCCCACGCCTCGCTCACGGGTATAATAGCCCCGTGCCTCCACCTAGCACCATCCTCGAGACCCAGGCCACGGCGGTCACGGTTTTCCCCGACCGGGCGCGGGTCACGCGCGCCGGGCGCACCACGCTGGCGGCCGGTTTGCAGCGGCTGGAGGTCGGCAACCTGCCGCTCAGCCTGCTGCCCGATTCGGTCCGCGCCGCGGGCAAGGGCACCGCGCGCGCCAAGCTGCTGGGCGTGTCCACGCGCCTCGATAATTTTACCGAGACGCCCGCCCAGGGCGCCCGCGAGCTGGAGCAGCAAATCCAGGCCCGCGAAGAGGCCGAGTCCGACCTGGCCGCGCGCGCCGGGGTGGTGGAGAAAGAGCAGAAGCACCTGGATGGACTGGCCGCTCAGAGCGAGATGTACGCCCGCGGGCTGGCGCTGCGCAACCGCACGCCCGAAGAGCAGGGCGCCATCTTTGACTTCGTCAGCAGCCGCAGCCGCGCCTTGCAGGTGGAATTGTTGGGCCTGGCGCGCGAACGGCGAGAAAATGCGAAGGAGCTGGACCGGCTGCGGCGCGAGCTTAAGGCCCAGCAGTCCACCCGGCCGCGCCAGCGCCACACGGCTGTGGTCGAGCTGGACGTCAGCGTGGCCGGCGACTTCAGCCTGGATCTCACCTACGTGGTCATGGGCGCCAGTTGGCAGCCGCTGTACGACTTGCGGCTGGCAGACCAGGCGGTCGATCTCACCTACCTGGCCCAGGTGGCGCAAAACACGGGCGAAGATTGGCCCAGCGTGGCCCTCACGTTGTCGACCGCCCGCCCATCCCTGGCGCTGTCCATCCCCGAGCTGAGCCCGTGGTTCGTGCGGCCACGACCGCCCGAAGTGCCGGTCATGCGCAAGTCACCCGGGCCCATGCTGTTTGCCGCCCAGCCTACCCCGGCTCCCGCGGCCATGTCCATGACCACGGCCCAGGCCAAACGCGCCGAGCCGTTGCCCGAGGAAGAGCTGGCCGTGGACGCGGCCTCCGTCTCGGAGGCGGGGGCCTCGCTGACCTACCGCTTGTCGGGCGCCGCCGACGTGCCCGGCAACAACGAGCCGCGCAAGGTCACGGTGGCCGCCCTCAAGCTCAAGCCCGACTTCACTTACGTCACCGCGCCCAAGCTGGAGCCGGTCTGCTACCGCCGCGCGGAGCTCAAGAACGAAAGCGTGTACTCGCTGCTGCCCGGCCCGCTCCAGCTTTTCGAGGGCGACGAATACTTAGGCGCCACCGCTTTAGAGTTTGTGGCGCCCGGCCAGGCCTTCGAGTTGGCACTGGGCGCCGACGAGCGTCTGCGCGTGGAGCGCGAGCTGGTGGCGCGCGAGGTCGACAAGGCCTTTATCATCGGCGACCGCCGCCGCATCCGCTATGCCTTCGAGATCGAGCTGGAAAACTTGCGCGACAGCCGCCAGACCGTGCTCGTGCGCGACCAGATCCCGGTGTCACGCGACGAACAAATCAAGGTGCGGCTCGACGCCGCCGATCCCAAGCCCACCGAACAAAGCGAGCTGAACGTGCTCGAATGGAAAATCGTGCTTGACCCCGGCGCCAAGCGTAAGCTGCGCTTTGACTTCAGCGTCGAGCACCCACGCAGCCTGGACGTGATAGGATTGCTCTAACCGTATGCCCAAGAACGCGTTGCCAACCGAACTGCCCGCCGAGCGCGCCTTCCTGGTGGGGATTGAGATCCGCGGCAATCACGCCCTGATGGGCGTGGAAGACTCGCTCGCCGAACTGGCGCTGCTGGCCGATACCGCCGGTCTCGCCGTCATCGGCGAGACTTACCAAAAGATCAACAAGCCCGACTCCAACACATTCATTGGCTCGGGCAAGGCCGAGGAGCTGCGTGACTTCGCCGAAGAGACACTGTCCGACGTGGTGATCTTCGACGAGGAGCTTTCGCCGCGCCATCAGCGCGAGCTGGAGAAGCTGCTGGGCGAGAACGTCAAGGTCATCGACCGCACCGCGCTGATCCTGGACATCTTCGCGCAGCACGCCCGCACCCGCGAGGGCGCTCTACAGGTGGAATTAGCCCAGTACGAGTACCGCTTGCCGCGCCTGACGCGGCAGTGGACCCATCTGGCCCGCCAGGCCGGCGGCGCTGCCGGCCGCGGCGGCACGGGCGGGGTGGGTCTGCGCGGTCCTGGCGAAACCCAGCTCGAGGCCGACCGGCGCGAGATCACCGAGCGCATCGTGCACCTCAAGAAAGAACTGGAAAAGGTCCGCGCCCACCGCCAGCGCTACCGCGCCAAGCGCAAGCGCAACGCCGTGCCCGTGGTGGCCATCGTGGGCTATACCAATGCCGGCAAGAGCACCCTGCTCAACACGCTCATCGGCAGCGAAGAGGTGCTGGTGGCCGACCAGCTCTTCGCCACGCTCGACCCCACCACGCGCCGGGTGCGCCTGCCCAACGGCAAGGGCACCCTCTTCACCGACACGGTCGGCTTTATCCAGAAACTGCCCACCACCCTGGTGGCGGCCTTCCGCGCCACGCTGGAAGAGGTCAGCGAGGCCGATCTGCTGCTGCACGTGCTGGACGCGACCCATCCCAATGCGCTGCAGCAGGCCCAGGCCGTGCAGGACACCCTGGACGAGCTCAACATCAACGACGCGCCGGTGGTGTTGGCCCTCAACAAGCTGGACACGCTCACCCCCGCCGAGCGTGAGGCGCTGTTGCAGCGCCTGGGCCTGCTGCTCGGCGAGGGCCTGCCCATCTCAGCCAAAACCGGCCTGGGCGTGCCCGAGTTGCTGGAACGCATCGGCGATGAGCTCTATTCGACCCTCACGCCGATTATGGTGATCATCCCCTACCGCTTTGGCCAGTTGATCTCGCTCTTCCACGAGCAGGCGGTCGTGGAGCATGTGGACCACCTGCCGGACGGCGTGCAGTTGGAGGGGCGCGTGCCCGAGCGCGTCATGCCGCGCTTCAAGCCCTTCGTGCCCAAAGCCAAACGGAGCACGGTCAAGCGCGTGCGCTAGAGCGGGTTACGCTCGCGTTCACGGCGGATAGGGGCGTTCACACCTGGCCACACCGCAGGTGCGGGACTGAACTCCCTCGCAGCGGTTTAGCAACACGCAGCTTACACTCAATGGGAACCCGCTCTGGGCGGGCCGCGGCCCGCCGGAGGAGATCGTCACATGTGGCTCGACCGCCTCTCTGCCTTCATCGCCCGCTACAAGGGCCTGCCCACCATGCTGGCGGTCGTCCTGGTGCTGGTGAACTTCCTGCTGCAGTTTCTCGATCTGGGCTGGCTGTCGTCGTCCAACCTGTTCCTGCACCTGGGCATTGTCGTGGGTCTGATCGGCCTGCTGTTGGCTGAGGCACTCGGGTAAAGCGGCCAGGCAATAGGGGAACTGAAGGAAGTCAAGGGAACTCAGTCTTGAAGCCGTGGTGTCAGAGGCCGAGCCCGACCTCCGCGGTTTTCAAAACCGCGGAGGTCTTTTCAAAGAGGTGGCGGAGCTTTGCGACGGTCGCCCTCCTGGTTCTTCTGGCCGGCTGCGCCCAGCCCAGTGCCACACCCACGGCCTTGCCGCCGCTGACGCGTGTGGTCTCGGTCAGCACCAACACGCCAACGCCGCTGCCCCCCAGCGGCACGCCGACCGATACGGCCACCCCCACCAACACCCCCACGGCCACCCCGGTGCCGCCGACGGCGACGGCCACCGTGCCGGCCGTGGCGCGGTTCATGGCCGTGGGCGACCTGATGCTGGGCCGCACCATCGGCGAGCGCACCCTGGCGCAGGGCGCGGCCTGGCCGTTCGCCGGCGTGACCGATACGCTGTCGCAGGCCGACATTCTGGTGGGCAACCTGGAGTGCGTCATCGGCGAGCAGGGCGACCCGGTGCGCAAGTCCTATACATTCCAGGCGCCGCCCATCATGGCCGAGGCCCTCGGCTTGGCCGGCTTTGACGTCGTCAGCCTGGCCAACAACCACTCGCTAGACTTCGGTGTGGAGGGCTTGGCCGACATGCTCCCGCGCCTGCGCGAGGCGCAGGTGGAGACGGCCGGCGCCGGCGCGGACGAAGCCACGGCCCGCGCGCCCGTCATCGTCCGCCACAACGGCGTGCGCGTGGCGGTGCTGGCCTACGTCGATGTGCCCATCGAGGGCCGTACGGGCTTCGACACCCAAAGCTGGAGCGCCGGCCCCGTCACCCCCGGCCTGGCGTGGGCTTACATCGACCAGATGACCGAAGACATCATCGCCGCCCGCACCCTCTCCGACATCGTGGTGGTGCTGCTGCACTTCGGCCTGGAAGGCCGCCCCGAGGTGACGAGCGATCAGGAGGCCATCGCGCACGCCGCTGTCGAGGCCGGCGCCGGCCTGGTCATCGGCGCGCATGCGCACGTTCTCCAGCGCGTGGAGGAATACCAAGATGGGCTCATCGTGTACAACCTGGGCAACTTTGTGTTTGATGGCTTCGCCCAACCCTCGAATTACTCGGCCATCTTTACCGCCACGCTCACGCCCGCCGGCATCAGCGAGTACGGCTTTGTCCCGGTGATGGTCGACCGTGGTGTGCCGCGCCCGGCCACGCTGGAGGAGGCGGCAGT
>CAYUYN010000074.1:4680-10527 GCA_964449185.1 uncultured Anaerolineales bacterium
CGGTGATGGTCGACCGTGGTGTGCCGCGCCCGGCCACGCTGGAGGAGGCGGCAGTGATCACGGCGCGTCTCAACGGCGGGGAATGAGGCCGTGTCATTCGCACGGCGTTTGGCCGAGTTTCCACGCGTGCGCCTGGGCCAGTTTCCCACGCCGTCGGCACAGCCTCTCCCTCGCTGATCTTGACGCCGACGCGCACCCAAACTCCGTCACGGACCAGCACAGCCTCGCCCACCGCCACGAACCCCGGCGAGTTGGTCATCGGCTATTCGGTCGCAGGCCGGCCGCTGACGTTGACCCAGTTCGGCCACGGGCCGGTCGTCCGCATGATCGTCGCCGGCATTCACGGTGGCAACGAGTGGAACACCAGCGCGCTGGCCGATGAGCTCAGCGCGTATCTGCGCGCGGCGCCGGAACGCGTGCCCCCGGAGGTCACCCTGCGCCTGGCAGCCCGTATGTTGTCATCCAGACCTGGGTATAATGGCGGTCACGCATCTAACGGACAAAACCAATGCGGGCCATCTTCGTCGACAAAGTCTTGCCAAAAATGCTCCTCGTGCAGGCCCTGGGCAGCCGCTGGCCTGGGGTGGTTTGGTCGCCCCTCAGCTCCACGTCGGTGACCGACCTGCCAGAGCCGGCACTCCCCGGCCCGCGCTGGCTGAAAGTCCGCAACCGGCAGTGCGGCATCTGCGCCTCGGACCTATCCCTGCTGTACGTGCACGTGGACCCCTCCGTCGGACCCGCGGCGCTGCCGGGCAACCAACGCTTCTACCTGGGACACGAAGTGGTCAGCACGGTCACCGAGGTGGGGCCTGGGGTCACCCGGTTTCGGCCCGGAGACCGGGTAATCAATGACACCCGTGTCATGGGAGCGCACTGTCTGAGCCAGGAGATCGAGCCGCCTTGTCCGGCGTGCGCGCGCGGCGACTACGCGCTGTGTATCAATGCCTCCGAAAATAAAGGGCCACGCGGGGTGGGCGGCGGCTGGGGTGATGGCTACACCGCGCATGAAACCGAGCTCTTCAGCGTGCCGGAGGGTATTAGCGATGATCAGGCCATGCTCACCGAGCCCATGGCGGTGGCGCTGCACGCGGTGCTGCGGCGGCCGCCCAAGGCGGATGACCATGTGCTGGTGCTGGGCTGCGGCATTATTGGCCTGCTGGTCGTGCAGGCGGCGCGGGCGGTCATGCCCACCGGCCGCATCACGGCGCTGGCGCGCTATCCCCACCAGGCGGCGGCCGCCAAACGCCTGGGTGCCAATGAAGTCATCTCCAGCAATGATTATGCCAGCATCGCCCGGATGACCGGCGCCAAATACTACAAGGCGCCGATGAACCGCGGCATGCTGTTGGGCGGCTTTGACATCATTTACGATTGTGTCGGCAGTGCGCGCACGATTGAGGACAGCCTGCGGTGGGCCCGCGCCGGCGGGGCCGTGGTGCTGGTGGGCGTGGACCTAACGCGCGCCAAGGTGGACCTCAACCCCGTTTGGTATCAGGAGGTGGACCTGATAGGCTCGTTGGCGCATGGCGTGGATGACTGGCAGGGCCAGCGCTGCCACACCTATGACTGGGTGTTTGACTTGCTGCGGGCTGGGCAGATGACCGCTGACGGCCTGGTCACGCACCGTTTCGCGCTGAAGGACTACCGGCAAGCCATCGCGACCGCGCTCGACAAGAAGACCGCGAGACCCATCAAGGTGGCCTTCGAATACGAACAGGCGTGAGCGGCGACGGGCGCGTGCGCCCCATACGGGATACAAAAAGAGAGCCGCCCCATGCGTTGGGACGGCTCTCTTCCTATTGGGCAACTGCACCGCTTTACGGCACCCGTTCCAGCTCGACGGTGGCTTTTCGCTGATAGGTTCGGCCATCGGCGCCAGTGATACCTTCCCAGGCGATGGGCCCCTGGGGAATGTCCAGGGTCATCTGTAGATGACCCGCCTTCAGGTATTCGTGAATGGTCTCAAACGGTGCCCGGCCGTCAGTGGCGTCGGACCACTTTTCGGCGATCATGACACCGTGGCCCGGCTGCTCCAGGAACACCAGGCGGCGCGGGTCATCCAGGCGGCGCAGGGCCGCCGAGCGCGCAAAGGCCGCGGCCGTGCCCTCGGCCAGGGCGCCCGTGCCGCACGAGACCAGTTGCGTGTAATACAGGGGCTCCAACTGGACGGCTTCCACGCAAGCCGGGTCAAAGGCCTCCACGCCCAGGTGGCCATGCAGCAGCGCGCGGATATTGGGCACGTCGACGACGGCGCCCGCTGAGTTGGCGCGCTTATGGGTGGACACGGCCTGAGTGATGCTCAGCATCTCCACGGCCTCCACCGAGGGCAGCACCGGGTCCAGGCCGGCAACCGGCCGCACCCAGGCGCCGGCGCGGTCTGGCCGAATGCCAACGATCACCGCCTGGTCGGCGCGGCTGATGGCGCGCTTGTCCACCAGGCGCGCGCTGCCCGTGGCCGTTGTGATCAGGCCGCCCAAATCGGGCTCGTAGACCGCGTAGCAGCCTTCGCTGTACTGGGCGCTGAGGGCATCGCTAATGCCACGATAACCCAGGATCTTTTCGACGTAAAACGGCGTGGTGAAAAAGCCAAACTCGGTGAAGATCGTACCGGCGCGGATCATGGCGTCCGGACCACGCAGCGCCGCCCATTGTTCGGCCGGCACCGGTTCGTCCAGAAAGCCGTGGCCCTTGACTTCTTGGGCGCACGCCGCCGCCAGCACGCGCGGCCCGACGTCGGCGGCAAAGGCCTCCATGTCGGTGGCATCGCTCACCGGCCGCGCGCCCGCCAGGTCAAAGTGCATGGCGCGATACGGCCGCCCGTCGAGCGTGCGCAGCGCCATGACACGCACACTCAGGCACTGGGCCTGCACCAGCCGGCTAAAGGCCAGCTCCGGGCCGCCGCGCCGTGCCTGGTGGGCAATCACCTCCACGGCCTGCGGTCCCAGGCCCGCGTACTGTTCCGGGGCCAAGGCATCTTCGGGTTGGCGAGCCAACTCGGCAAAGTGCTCCAGCCAGCGCTGATAGTCGGCTTCGGGCACGTCCACCATGGTGAGGGTCAATGGACGGCGATTAAGCCGATACTTGCGCTTGGCATGGAAGAGCAGCGCCTCATCGCGCGGGGTCACCAGGCCCAGCCGCGAAGTGGTCAGGATGAGGTCGGTCTCGGCGTTCGGCTCGTCGCTGATAGGACAGCCGGCAAACCGGAGCCACTCGAGGAGTGTTCCAGCGGCCTGCTCCAGCGCCGGCGTCAAAGCGCCCGGCACATAGGCAACCGCGATGGGGCGAACCCAGGCATGCAAAGGTGAAGATCTCATAACCGTTGTTCCATCCAGTATGGCACCAGGCGCCTAATGCGCTGATTGTCGATTGACCACAAGAACGGGTCGCGACGGACCCGCCCACAAAGTACCGCATGGGCGAAACTTTGTCAAATTGCCAGTGGGGGGCGCGGATTGGCCTGCCAGCCAGATTAGACCGGTGAAGGCGAGGGGGCCATCCGATTGCTTAGAACGTGCCGGTGAAACCGCGCAGCAGCATCAGGATCCACAAGCCCGCCACGGCCGCGATGGTTTCAGGAGTATGGGATAGGATCGCCGCCAAAGGCCCCACCCAGGCATGCAGCAGCACATAGGGCGAGAGGCAGGGGGAGGCGGCCATGGCAAAGCGCAGGTCGCGCCGCCGGAGGGCAGCAACCAGCAGCGCCAAGCCAATCGGGATCGTGCTCGGCCAAAGGCTGGCATTGTAGCTTTCGGTCTGTATAAGCGTGTCCCTGAAGCGCAGCGGCCAAGGGCCGTAGAGCACGAAGGAGACCAAGAGCGCCAAGCTGAAGGGCCAGAACACGCGCACCACCTCGCGCGCGCGGCCACGGCGCCAAGCTTCCACCAGCCAGAACACAGCCGCGCCCAGCCCGATTTGGGGCTTGATGGCCACCAGGAACAGTCCAATGGGCGGCGGCAGCACATATCCCAGCAGGGGCAGCCATTCCACGTTTGAGTTTAAGAGCCCGTGCAGCACCGGCGGCGACAGCAGAAACGCCGCCAGGGCCAGCCGTTTGGCGCCCAGCCGATAGCCGACATAGGCATAGACGCCCAACGCCAACACAAACAACACGGCGCGGCCCACGCGCTCGGGCAGGACTGCCAGCGGAATCAGGGGGACGAGCGCCCACGGAGCAGCGTAGAAGTTGAAGGGACCATAGGGTGATTTGCCCGACAGAACGGACAATGCGGCCGGACGATATACGAAGTGCCAGTCGATGCCCTCCGGCAAGTATAGGCTGCCTAGCGCAACTAGTCCCACCAGCATCAACCCAAGCGCGAGCAGCCTGCCACGACTGACACCAGATACGGCGAGGCGCCATCGTTCTTGCCACCCTGCATCCATGGCCGCTCCTTCAGGAGTCATCCTGGTCACCGTCCTTGCCATTGAATGCCAAGGGACCTTGCTTGGCCTTGCCGCGCCGCAGGGCATCGGCCACATTGGGCCGGTAAGTCTTCACCTGGTCGTCGAGCACTTCGCTCCAGGTATGAGCGTAGACGGTGCGGGTGGTGACGATGGACTCATGTCCCAGGAAGGCCTGCACGGACTCCAGCGGCATGCCCTCGGACAACAGGGTGGTGGCCATGTAGCGGCGGAAGTCATGGGGCGATATTTTGGTGGACAAGCCCAGCGCCTTGGCGGCTGAGCTCACCAGCAGCCAGACGGTCTTGGTGCTGATGGCGTTGGCGCCCTCGCGGTCGTGACGCAGGAAGAGGGGCTCGGCCGCGGGGGTGGGGGGCTTGGACCGGCCGATCTTGCCGGTTGCGCGGCGTGCGCGTTGATCGATGTCGCGCGCCTGCAAATAGCTCCGAATGGCGCTCTTGGCCTCGGCGTTGAGCACGACCAGGCGCTCCTTTTCGCCTTTGCCGGTGATCAAGATCTTGTCGCTGGCGCCATCATTACAGTCGGCGCGGCGCAGCGAGGCCAGCTCCTGGGCGCGCAGGCCGGTGGCGAACAGCGTATGCACAATCGCGCGGTTGCGCAGGATGACGAGCCGTTGGCGTCGTCCGCGCGCCGTGTCTGACGAGGGCAGTTCCAGTCGCTCGTAGTAGTCGATGATCAGCGGTACGGCTTCCTTGATAGGTTGCGTTTTGTACCCCGTCCGCCGGCGCCCACGTGCATTGCGTAGGACCAACGTCATTTGTGATGACGTTATGTCATCCTTAAGCAAGTCGTTGGCGTCAAGCCATTCCACGTAGCGGACCGCCGCTGCCAGGTAAGTGCCTTCGGTGCGGCGGCTGAGCTTGCGCACGTGGCGCATCCAATGGCGGAACTCCGCCAAGGTGTCGCGATGAAGACGCGCCACGGGCACGACTACGCGTGGCGATGGTACGCCGGCATCGGCAGAACCCGTGGCCATGGATTCGGTGGGAGCTGCAGGCCCGCTCAGATACTCAGCCAGGGTCTTCAGCGCGTAGCGATAGGTGATCTCGGTCTTGCGCGCCACATCGATGTGAGAGAGAAACGTGTCAACGTGTGCCAGACTAGGACGAGATGCCATTGAGTACGCCTCCAAAAAGGAGCCTGACAAAGCCCCTGTGTCCAAATCGACCCAAATCGTTAGACTTAATTTATATTAAGTTACACCATTTGTCCTGATTGTCAAGCCCCTTATGGTATACTCCCTATCTACTCACCTATTAAAGGTCCCGTCCCTGACGATTGGAGGCCCAGCTGTGGTCGTGGCCTTCGCGCCGCACATGCTGAAGCCTTGGCCCTGGCCCTGCGGTCCACAGCCCATCCCCCACCCTGACGGCCACGCTGGCAGCGACGGCGACCGCAACCGTGACGCGCACCGCTGTTCCAGTT
>CAYUYN010000074.1:10627-12689 GCA_964449185.1 uncultured Anaerolineales bacterium
GGCCACGCTGGCAGCGACGGCGACCGCAACCGTGACGCGCACCGCTGTTCCAGTTACGGCCTCGGCCACCGCGTCCGCCACGCGGTTGGTGGTAGAATCGCCTACGCTGACCGAGCCACCATCCACGCCGGTTCCGACGGCAACATCATTTTATGTAATTCCGGCACAGCCGACGCCAATCCCAACGCCCAGCCTGCCTTCGGTGGCACCCTTCCCCACCGCGTGCGATGAGCCAGGGCGAATGAACATCCTGCTGATTGGGATCGACGGTTTCAGCAACAATTATGGCCGGTCGGCCCGGGCTGACACCCTCATTTTGCTGGGCGTCAACTTTGCCGAGGACCGCCCGCATGCTGTCGGTGCCGCGCGACTTGTGGGTACAGCTCCCCGATCTGGCCCAGGTACCTGGGGGACGCATCAACACCGCCTATCACTACGGCGAGCTGTACCAGGCGCCGGGAGGCGGTCCCGGTGAGCTGAGCGCGGTCTTTGCCAACACCTTTGGGCTGCGCGTCGATCGCTATGTGGTCGTCAGCTTCTCGGCCTTTGAGCAGGGCATCGATGCCATTGGCGGCATCGACCTGAACATTCCCGAGCTGATCCACGATGGCAATTACCCGCTGCGCGACGGCAGCGGCACCATCGCCATCGACATTCCGGCCGGGCAGGTGCACCTGGACGGCAGCCACGCGCTCATCTTCGCGCGCATCCGCCACGACAGCAGTGATTTTCGGCGCATGCGGCGGCAGCAGCAGGTGCTGTTTGCCGTGCGCAACCGGCTCCTGTCGCCCGAGACCATCCCGCACCTGCCGGCGCTGGCGCAAGTGCTCGTCAGCGCCGCCCGCACCAACCTGAGCCTGGAGGACCTGGCTCTCCTGGGCTGCCTTGGCCCACGGATTGGC
Source organism: uncultured Anaerolineales bacterium (assembly GCA_964449185.1). Lineage (GTDB taxonomy): Bacteria > Chloroflexota > Anaerolineae > Anaerolineales > UBA6663 > CAYUYN01. The sequence goes on from CAYUYN010000074.1 coordinate 11,530, forward strand.
CAGGACGCGATTCAAACCTGGGTAATTGACAGCAGCATGGCGCAGGACACTCGCCTGGCCGATGTGGCCCAGGTGCTGCTGCCCAACATGGATGCCATTGTGCCGGTTCTGGAGCAATTCAACGCTGGTGAATAGCGAGAACCTAGGATGAAGAAATCGACAACCTTGGTGATCTTTGGCATCGTCCAGGTCATTTTTATCGCAGTGGCCTTTGTTTCGGGCTACATCGTGCGGGCGGCCGCCGGCGGTGCGCCTTGGCTGGTCGGGCAGACGCCGGATAATTATCCATTGCTGGCTGAGGTGCGCGGCCTGCTGGCGGCAAGTTTTATCGGCCCCTTGCCCGCTGACGACACCCTCCAGTATGGCGCGGTGCGCGGTTTGGTTAGCGCGGTCGGCGACCCCTACACCGTGTTCGTCGAGCCGCAGCACCACGAGCTTGAGACCCATTCCCTGTCGGGCGAGTATGGCGGCGTCGGCATGACTATCAATGCCGGGCCGGATGGCACCTTTACCCTGTCACCCTATCGGGATTCGCCCGCGGAACTCGGCGGCATCCAGGAGGGCGATGTGCTGCTCCAGGTGGACAACATGGTGATCGAGGCCGGCATGCCGCCCGACGACGTAACGGCCCTGGTGCGCGGCCCGATCGACAGCACCGTGGTCTTGGTGGTGCGCCATCCCAACGGCGCGGAGGAGCGCCTGAGCCTGGTGCGCCAGCGCTATCAAATCCCCTCGGCGCGCTGGAAGCTGTTGGACGACCAGCCCACCATCGGGCTGATCACCGTGGACCGCTTTAGTGACAAGACGGCGGCCGAAGTCAAGCTGGCCCTAGACGAGCTGAGCGCGCAAGGCGCCGACCGGTACGTGCTGGACCTGCGCAATAATGGCGGCGGCATCCTGGACGCCGCCGTCGAGGTGGCGGGGCAGTTCCTGAGCGGCGGCGTGGTGATGTACGAAACCCAAAACAGCGCGCCCGAGCGCGTCTACAACGCGCCCAATGCCAATGGTCCGGCGACCGAGGCTCCGCTGGCCGTCTTGGTGAACCACAACACCGCCAGCGCGGCCGAAATCGTGGCCGGCGCCCTGCTCGACCGTGATCGCGCGCCCCTGATCGGCCAGCAGACGTACGGGAAAGGGTCGGTACAGTTGGTGTACGACCT
>CAYUYN010000074.1:12789-14138 GCA_964449185.1 uncultured Anaerolineales bacterium
CTGATGATGGCACCAAATTGGTGGCCTCGAACCGCAAGGCCAGCCACGACTACTTCCTCGAAGACCGCTTCGAGGCCGGCATCGCCTTGAGGGGGTCCGAAATAAAATCGGTGCGGGCCGGCAAGGTGCAACTGCGGGAGGCCTATGTGGACGTGAAAAGCGGCCAGGCCTACCTGCTCAACGCGCACATTTCCCCCTACGACCCGGCCGCGCGCGAAAACCACAATCCCCTGCGCGCGCGCCGGCTGCTGCTGCACAAGAAAGAAATCGCCAAACTGCTGGAGAAGACCCAACAGAAAGGCTTCACGATCGTCCCCACGCGCATGTACCTCTCCAAAGGCCGCGCCAAGGTCGAGATCGCCTTGGCCAAGGGCAAGCGCGATTACGACAAGCGGCAAGTGATTGCCGAGCGCGACAGCAAACGGGAGATTGCGCGTCATATCGGGCGGTTGAACAAGGGGTAAGAGGTATTGCGTATTCCGAATTGCGTATAGACTCACACATTCAGTGTTAGGGTTCATGGGGATCACGCTTATGGTATAATTGTCTTACAACTGGGGATGACAGGCTTCGACGTAAGAGGCTGGTCTCAGGTTGCAAGCCGGGAGGCGCCGGATCCCGTAAAATCAGCGCAAAAACACAAGTGCCAACCGCACTTCCTACAGCGCTCTCCCGCTCGCGGCCTAATCCCGCCGAGTGAAAAGAGCCAGGCCTCCTTCGGGAGACCCGTCGGCCACGAGCCTCTCTGACGGCGCGTCAAGCTGGCGTGACAAATGACAGAGTGCCATCCGAGACGCCGCGCCTCGGGTGAAAGACAAAGCGGATGGTCGGTCGGTGACCCTGTCTCGCGGGGCCCGCCCGGTGACGCCAAAATAGCGAGGCTAAGCTTGTAGATATCTGTGGTCGAATCTTTCGGACGCGGGTTCGATTCCCGCCATCTCCACCAGAAACGCAAACGCCGCTGACGCTGTCAGCGGCGTTTGCGTTTCTGCCTCGGTACTGCCATTACCCCGTCTCGATGGCGGCCACCAGCTCTCGGCAGAAGGCCGGGATGTCCTCGACGACCCGTCCCCACACCAGGCAGCCGTCTCTGAACGCCGCCTCGTCCACCCAGGTGGCGCCGGCATTGACGAGGTCGTCCTTTATGCCCACGCTGCCGGTGGCGCGGTGGCCTTTGACGATGCCGGCGGAGATCCCGACGAGCCCCGCGTGGCAGATGAGCCCGACGACCTTGTTTTGCTCATACAGGCGCCGCACGAAGCCGGTAATGGCGGGATAGCGGCGCATCTTGTCCGGCGCCCAGCCTCCCGGCACGACGGCCGCATCGTAATCATCGGGGTTGAGGTCGG
>CAYUYN010000075.1:0-14112 GCA_964449185.1 uncultured Anaerolineales bacterium
CGGCTTCCAGCGCTTCGTACAAGTGGGCCGTAGCCGCGGGGAGGCCGGCGTTGTCGAGGTCGACCACCGTGGTCGTGACGCTGCCCAGCGTGGCGGAGGCCGCAATGGGGCTGCTGGGTGCTGCGGCGTGGGAGCCGGCGGCCAGGGTGGCCGCGGCCAGCACGACCAGCATCATGAAGTGTACCAGTCGATTGATCTTAGTCACTCTCGTCACCCGCGCCGAACACCGCTACCGGATCGCGGCGCAGGGCGGCCGACTGCCGTCAGGCCGCACGGCAGGCCGGGAGCCAGAGCGCCACGCGCGCTGTGCCAACCCTATGCGTCTGCAAGGTGCCGGGTGTTTACTTGGTGTGCAGCGTCACGGGCCGAGTTTCGCGTTTGGGCCACGCCGGGTACACTGCACACCGGTGGCCGCCAGCGCCCCCAGGCCCTTGATCTGCCTGCTCACAACACGGACATTATAGCCCTGTACGGCGAAGGAGACCCGCATGACCTCAGAACGCACCTGGCGCTACGATCGGCTTTCGTGGCCGCAGATGAATGCGGCCCTGGCCCGCCGCCCCCAGCCGGTGGTGGCCATCCCCTTTGGCGCGGTGGAGGACCACGGCGCTCACCTGCCGCTCTCCACCGACAACGACATCCTCGAATTGGTGCTGGCGGAGGCCGGCCGCCGCGCCGAAGGCGATCTGCTGGTGCTCCCCACCATCCCCTTCGGCCTCGACGAGCACCACATGGACTTTCCCGGCACCATCACGGTCGATATGGAGACCTGCCTGGCCTACGTATCCCAGGTGGCCATCTCGGTGGCCCGCCACGGCTTCACCCACATCTTCATCGTCAATGGGCACGGCTCCAACCACGCCATCTGCGACCTGGCCGCCCGCAAGTGCGTGCTGGCGACGGGCGTCATCTGCGCCTCCACCACGGTGAATGCGGCGGTAAGTCCGGCCCTGGTGGCCGACGTGCTGGACGCCAACCGGCGCGGCGGCATGGGCAGCGTGGGCCACGCCTGCGAGTACGAGACGGCCATGATGCTGGTGGCGCAGCCTGACTATGTGGATATGTCCCAGGCACGGCGTGACATCGGCCAGCACCGGCTGAAGTACTTCAACTGGGACTTTCCCGAGCCAAGTGCCTACGCCTGGCAGGACTGGTGGAGCCGCTTCTCAACGGAGGGCGTCTGCGGCGATGCCTCCGCCGCCACGCGCGAGTTTGGGGAGCTGATGTTTGAGACGACCGTGACGCGCTTCGTGGAGATGGCGCGGGAGTTTCGCACGCTGCCCATTCGCGACCGCGTCGACCATCACCATCGCTGAGCTCGCTTTCTCAGAAAAAAGGGAGTGTCGAGAACGGGTTGCACCCGTTCTCGACACTCCCTTTACATTCAGGTAATAAGAGAATTCTTAGCGCGAGCGGGGATCGAAGGCGTCGCGCAGGCCGTCGCCCACGAAGTTGATGCTCAGCACGGTCAGCAGAATGAGCATGCCGGGGAAGAACCACAGCCAGGGGGCCCGTTCCAGATACTGGTAAGCCTCCTCCAGCATGTTGCCCCAGGTGGCCGTGGGCGCCTGCACCCCCAGACCGAGGAAGCTGACATAGGCCTCCGCCAGGATGGCGCCGGCCACGCCCAGTGACGACGAAACGATGATGGGCGCCAGGGTATTCGGCAGCAGGTGGGTGAGAATGATGCGGAAGTTCGACACGCCCAAGGCGCGCGAGGCCGACACATAATCCATCTCGCGCAGCGACAGCACGTTGGCGCGCACGATGCGGGCCAAATACATCCAGGACGTGGCGCCGATGACGAGGATGATGACCAGCACGCTGCCGGTCAGCTCGCGCCCAAAAAAGTCCACGGACGGCAGCCGGCCGCCGAAAAATTTGGCGGTGACGATGAGCATGAACAGGGTGGGGATGCTGAGCATGGCCTCCGTAATGCGCATCAGCACGCTGTCCACCCAGCCGCCATAGTAGGCTGCGACGGCCCCGACGGCCGTGCCCAGGCCCACCTCCAGCAGGGTGGCGGCGATGCCGATGAGCAGCGAGATCTGCCCGCCGTAGATCGTCCGCGCAAAAATGTCGCGTCCGATGTCATCGGTGCCAAAGGGGTGCGCGGCCGACGGCGGGTTGAGCTTGAGGCTGGTGTCGTTGCAGTTGGCCCAGGCTTCGCCGCTCACCTCGCGCTTGATAGGGGCGCAGTAGCCGCGGGCCCAAACGAGGCCGCCCACGGTGGCATACAAGCCCAGCAGGACGAGCACCACCACCCCAAACATGGCCATCTTGTGGCGCCGGAAGCGCCGCCAACCGAGTTGGGTGGGCGACAGCGGCTGATAGGCGAGCTCGGAGACAGCGCCGCCTTCTTTGATGCTGGGTAAGGTGATGGATGCCATCCTGAAGGGCTCGTCTTTCCCGGCGGGCAGGGGCGTTCAATCCCGCACCGGCGGGTAGGGGCGTTCAATTGAACGTCCCTACGTCAGCCGGATGCGCGGGTCCAGCATGGAGTAGGTCACATCGGTCAGCAGTTGAAAGACCACCACCGCCAGCGAAATGAACATCAAGATGCCCATGAGCACCGGAAAATCCGCCCGGGAGGTGTGGTCGATAAAGAGGCGGCCCATGCCCGGCCAGGCAAAGATGCGCTCGGTCAGCGTGGCGCCGGCCAGGAAGAAGGGGATGTCCAGGCCGATGAGCGTCACAAACGGCAGGGCGGCGTTCTGCAGCCCGTGGCGCATGATCACCGTCCACTCGCGCACGCCCTTGGCCCGGGCCGTGCGGATGTAATCATTCTGCAGCACCTCCAGCATGCTGGAGCGCACGTAGCGGCTGTAGCCCGCCACGCTGATGATGCTCAAGGTTGCGACCGGCAAAATCAAATGCTTGAGGTATTCCCCCGGCGTCGGGCCGATGGCGGGGTCGTACATGCCCACCGTGGGCAGGTAGGGCAAGCCCATCCGCTTAAAGTTGACCGCAAACATATACATCAGCATCAGCGCCAGCCAGAAGACCGGCATCGAGAAGCCGACGAACGAGAGGGTCGTAATGAGGTTGTCGAAGAAGGAGTATTGGCGTATGGCGGAATACACCCCCAAAAAAAGCGAGGCGGCGATGATGACCAGCTCGGCGGTCACCATGAGGATGAGCGTATTGGGCAGCCGGTCGGCGATCATTTCGGTGACGGGCAGGCGCGTGACCAGCGAGTTGCCCAGGTCGCCGCGCAGCACGCCGCGGCGTTTGCCGGGTGTCTCCGGCACGCCGTCGCCGTCCATATCCAGCTTGAACCAGTCGTTGCCGACCAGCCAGACGACGTATTGGTTGGGAAAAGCAGGGAAAAACTTGGGCAGGTCGAGCCCGAGCTGCCGGCGCAGGCGTTCTTTGTCGGCCGCTTTGGGCGGGGTCCGGCCGCCCAGCGTGGCGATGGGGTCGCCAAAGGACTGCATCAGCAGGAACAGAATGACGCTGATGATGAACAGTTGCGGGATGGACTGGAGCAGGCGGCGAAAGACGTAAGTGACCATGATCCCCAAGGGGCCGCGGGGCGGAAGGTGAGTTCCGCCCCGCGGCCTTTGTTTAGCAGCCGCCTACGAACCCGCGACCCATTCGTGCGCGTTCCAGAAGGGCGACGCGCCCGACAGCTTCACGTTCTCAAGCCGCTTGTTGATCGACCACAGGTCAGGGTCCTCCCAGATGCCGACGTACAGCGTTTCATCGTACAGCTTCTTCTCAATCTGGTAATACAGCTCGATGCGGGCGTCGAAGTCCAGGGTCACCGCCTGTTCCTTCAGCAGGGCATCCATCTCTGCGTCGCAGTACCCCTGCCAGTTGACGCCCTCGGGGTTGTCGGCCGAAGAAATCTCACTGCACAGCCAGTTGGTCGAGGCCTCCGGATCGGGGAAGGCGCCCACGCTGGAGTATTGCGCGATGTCGTAGTTGCCCTGGGCCTGCGGGCCGTCGGCGTTGTAGGCGTTCCAGTAAATGTCGGAGGGGTAGTTCGCCAGCTCGGCGCCGATGCCAATCTCGGCCCAGCCCTGCTGCACCACGGCCTGCATGTCCTGGCGCAGCTCGCGCTCGTTGGTGATGTAGCGCACCACCAGCTCCACGCCGTCCTTGTCGCGCGTGCCGTCGCCGTTGGAGTCAACCCAGCCGGCTTCGTCGAGCAGCGCGGCCGCCTGCTCCGGATCATACGGATAGGGCTCCAGCGCCGGGTCGGCAAAGGGCGGGGTGGTGTCCCAGAAGGTGGTGTTGACCGGATTGATCTCGGGATCGAGCCGGTCATTGACAAACGAGAAGCGGTCGGTGGCCAGCGCCAGGGCGCGGCGCACGTCAGCATCGAGCATGAACGCCCGGGCGGTGTCGGGGTTGACGTTGGGGAACCAGCCCTCATTATAGCCCCCGCCCACGGCCACCACGTCCACGGTGCCGTCCGCTTCCAGGGTCTCAATCTTGTCCGAGGACAAGAACACGCCGATGTCGCTGTCGCCCGCCAGGATGACGGCGTCCTGCGCGGCATCATCCGGGACGATGCGAATCACAACCTGCTCCAGGTGCGGCGGGCTGACCCAATTCGGGTTGGCGGTGAAGATAATGTGGCTGCCCGATTCCCACTCGCTGAAGACGAACGGCCCGACACCCACGGTCGGCGCGCGGTTCCATTCGGCGTTGTCGATGGTGCCGTCGGCGTCAAACACCGGCTGCAGGACGTGCTTGGGCAGCACGTTCTCGAAGAGGTTGGTCAGCCAGGGCGCGAAGGGCTCGCTAAAGTTGACTACCACGGTCTGCGGATCGGCGGCTTCCACGCTGGCGACATAGTCTTCATAGGGATAGCGTGACTGCACCACATTGCCGTCCGCCATGATCATGTCGTAGGTAAACACGACATCGTCGGCCGTCAGCGGCGTGCCGTCGCTCCAGGTCACGTCGTCGCGCAGCTTGATGGTGATGGTCTTGCCGTCGGCGCTCAGGCCGCCATTGTCGGCGGAGGGGATCTCGGCCGCCAGCTCGGGCACCGGGTTGTTCTGGTCGTCAAACGACCACAGGCCCTTGAGCCAGAACTGGGTGGTGATGGACGAGAACCACATCTGCGTGTATAAGGGGCTGAGGCTGTCCGGCGCCTCGAAAAAGGTGATCGTGGCCGTGCCGGCAAACTCCATGGCCGCGGTCGGCTCGGGCGCCTGGGTCGGTTCCGGCGGCGCTTCGGTGGAACCCGGGGCCTCGGTGGCCTCGGGCGGGGTGGTGGCTTGCGGCTCAGCCGTGGGCGTGGCCCCGGGCGCGCAGGCGCTGAGGGCCAGGCTGAGAGCCAGCGTCAGGCTCATGAGCATCCAAACGGTTTTATGGTGTAACATCTGTCTCCTCCTAATTGGCATACATGGTTACCCTACCATCGGCGTTAAAAGTTGGCTGGCAAGCACCTCCCGTTGTGCGGTCCCGGTTGCTGCCGGCCCCGCTCACCGGCACCCTTAGTTGTAGCCCATTCAACGCAAAAGTCAACTTAGAAAGTCGCCCAACTTAATCCCTTACCCTATTGGGCGGCGATTGGTTCAGTAACTTGGATTTTCAGGCATGCATGGCTAGAATAGCCGTTAAGGCTCCGGTACCCATGCCCTGGTGCCGGAGCTGCGGTCCGAGTCCGTTCAGCGTGCGCAAAGGCTGCAACGCGGGCACCCGTCTGCAACGGCTCGCCGGCCGGCCCCACGCGCGAAGCGCTCAGTGGGGTGAGCCGGTGCAGGGGTCCCGCTCCTACAACTCTGAGCGCGTCCCGCCTGGAACCTCCCTTGGTAACTTTTCAACCTGAGATTGCCCTGGCCTATGCGCGTGCGCTGGCGTATCCGCGGCGTGTGGGCACCGCTGGCGAAGCGGCCGCCATCGCCGAGATCGCGGCCCGCCTGGCCCAGGCCGGCTATCAGGTGGAGCGGCAGCCCTTCGACTTCTCCGCCGGCGCCCAGGTTGCCATCACCTTAGAGATCCTCCTCGCGCAGATTCTCATCTTGCTGACGTTTTGGGCCTGGGGCTTTTCGGCTGTGGCCGGGATGCTGCCGGCGCTCCTGCTGTTGGCGTTGCTGGCTGGCATGGGGCGCCTGCGGCGCTGGGTGGCGGCTGGCTCCATCGCGCCGCCGCCGAGTGAGGCCGCCTCGCGCTGGCAGCGGCTGTGCCTGCGGCTGGGGGAGCGCTGCCAGACCGTCAACCTCGTGGGCCGGTTGCCGAGCCCCGCCGCCGAACCGGGCGCGCCGCCCACCCGGCGGCCACGTCTCTACCTCGTGGCGCACTCCGACAGCAAAAGCCAGGCGCTGCCTTTGGCAGCCCGCATGACCCTCATGGCGCTGGCCGGGCTGGCGGCCGCGGTCTTCGCCGTGCTGACCCTTCTGCGACCGGCATTACCGGGTCTAACGTCCGCCGCCGCCCTGGCCGGGTTGGCGGCCTTGTTGGCCGGGGTGCCGGTGCTCTTCTTGTTCCTGGCCGGTGCGGGCAATGCCTCACCGGGCGCCATCGACAATGCCTCGGGCGTGGGTCTGGTGCTGCACCTGGCCGAGGTGCTGGCGCACACCCGCCCAGAACTGGACCACACCATCCTCATCACCGGCGCGGAGGAGCTGGGTGTCGTCGGGGCGACGGCCTTCGTACTGGCGGCGCAGGGTAGCGGCCTATTGCGGCGCCAGGAGGATAACGGCGTCGTCAGCGTGTTGAACTTTGATGGAATAGGCAGTGAGGGCCGTTTGGCCGTGGTGGGTGGCGGCGACAACCGTCTGGCCGCACTGGTGCGGGCCGGCTGCGTCGAACTGGAGCTGCCGCTTGGGCGCCTGCCCCTGGTCGGCGCGCTGTTCGATCACATCCCCTTCGCCGAAGCCGGCTGTGACGCCCTGTCGCTCGTCACCATAGGCCCGGCCGGCCGCGCCGTCCACACGCCTGCCGACAGCGCTGACAAGCTGCATGTGGAGGGCTTTCGGCAGGCGGGTGAGGTGGCACTGCGGGTGGTCCAGAAGCTGGCTGAGGATAAAGTGTAATTGGCAATTCGTAATCGGCAATTGTTAGACAATTACCAATCGCTAATTGCCAGTCACCAGTTCCAGCGTCCCCCACGTGGTCGGATCCAGCAGCCTGCGCGTGATCACGCTCGAGATCATGCTCTGCTGCTCTTTGGTGCCAGGGCTGTCGTTGTCGGAGCTATTGAGCGCAAAGCCGTAGCGGTTGCCGGCCGAGGGGCTGACGCCAAACAGCGACCAGGGGATGGCCACTTCCACCACGTAGCCGCCGGCATCGTTGTTGGGCCGGGCAGCGATGGTCATGCCCGTGGGCTGGCCGCGCCGCGCGCTAGGGTTCCAGAAGTACGTTTCGGTGTTCACCCGCGACGAGCCCGGCGACAGCCCGAGCTGGTAGTCGTCGGTGTTGAGCGTCGTCGCGTTGAAATCGCCGGCCAAGTCGGCATCAAACTGCAGCTCCAGGCTGTCACCGCGATAGAGCGTTTTCCCCGTGTCGTTCTGCACGTGCGCCTCATCCACGATGACGACAAACAGGTAAAGATTCCCCGCATCCCACATGACATTGAAAGAGCCGCTCTGGTCGCCGGTGCCGGCCCAGTTAGGCGCGTTGAACACAATCTGGTCGATGGCATGCGGCAGGATGGCCGGCCAGTCGTCCTGCTGGGCGTCGATGTTGGGTGGGGTGTCGCGCCGAAGGGCGGAGAGCACGGCGCCGTTGGGGCGGGCCAGCGCATCGGCGGTGGGGCCAGGGGAGGGCGGAACGGGTGTGGGTGGCGCGCTGGTATCGCTGGGGAGAGGGGCTGAGGTGGCCGGGCTGGGCGGTGAGTCCGTGGCTTGGGGCGCTGTGGCCGAGGGGGTGCCGGGACCGGCCGGGGTCATGGCCGCCAGGGTAAGCTCAACGGCCGTGTTCACCGCGTTGACCGTGGCCTCCAGGCTCGGGTTACCGCGGCCGCCGCACGCCAGGGTCGCGGCCAGCAGCAGGGCCAGCGCGGCCATCACCCGGCGGTTGATGTTATTCATCCTCGGGCCCGGCGGCAAGGCCGGGCTGGTCGAAGCGCACGACCTCGCCATGATAGTTGAGCACGATTTTGAAGCCCAGCATGCCCAGATAGGCGCGCGCGTTTTCGGGCAGGCCCTGCTCAATGAGGCGCGTGAAGTGCTCGTCCATGTTGTTCAGCGAGGAGGTGATCATGGCCTTGGTGAACAGGTCATCCTGGCCGATCATGCGCATGGCACCCTCGGTCACTGCCTCTTTGTTGGCCACGATCTGTTCGCGCAGCATGGCCAGCACCTCGCGGTCCACCTGTTCGGCCGGCACGTGAAACTTAAAGCCGGCCTCGCTTACCACGTATTGGGCCGCCTCGCCCACGCTGCCCACGCCCACCGGCCCGCCTTCCGTGTCAACCACCAGTCCCTCAAACAGCGCGCGGCGACTCATGCTCTCTGCTCGCTTTCGGACTAAAACACCAGCACCGGCGTGCCCGCGTCGTTCTTGGTCTCTTTTTCAGCGAGGCTGGCGACCGGCAAGGTCCAGCGGTAGATCCACTTGGCGGTATCCGGCCGCATGTTGATGCAGCCGTGGCTGCGCGGGCGGCCGTAGTCGTTGTGCCAGTAGGTGCCGTGGATCGACAGGCCCCACCAGTGGAAGTAGCTCACCCACGGCACACCCGGCAGGTCGAAGAAGTCGTCCGAGGCCAGGTCGTCGCCGGCCATGTGGCGCGTCGGTCGCTTGCGATTGATCATCCAATCGCCCGCCGGCGTCCCGAAGATACGCTGCCCGTTCTCGGTGCGCAAATATGGGCCGGTGGAGGTGAGCGTTTCCAGCACGATCTTGTCGCCCTCGTAGGCGCGAAAGAGCTGCTGCTCGAGATCGATCTCGATGCGCTTGTTGCGCACGGTGGGCGAGATGGGCGCGAGCTCACTCGGGTCGACGCGGCGCACGTGCTCCGCCCGAATCCAGCTATACTCTAGCGTGCGGTCGTCCAGGGCCTTGTACCAGGCCAAGCCTTCGACATCCGTGGTGACGTCTTCAATCCAGTAGGTGGTTTCGTAATACGCGCGGTAGGCGGTGGGATACCCGGCCCGGGGGCCTTCTTTGGCCAGGCTGAACGGCACGCTAATCTCGCCCAGGAAGCCGGCTTTGGGCACTTCCTTGAGGGGCGTCTGCAACCGCCAGCGCACCGGCTGCACCGAGGCCGAGTGCGTGTATCCCCGCTGGACCTGATACCACGTCCGGTTATAGTGCTTGTCTTCGCTCTGTACCGTCGCGTAGATATTGAAGACCGACTCGGCTTGAATCAGCCCAATCTGGCGCGCGTTGAACGAGGGGCGGTCGTAGATGTAGCTCGCGTAAATGGTCCGTCCGAGGAAATCCGCCTGGCGCGGCGCCTCCTCGGGCGGGGGCGGCGGCAGCATGGCCGCGCCCAATGCCAAACCAGACAGTCTGAGAAATTCTCGGCGGGATAGGATCATTGTTCAAGCATTATACCAAAGGCACAGACCGCGCCCGGCGGGGCGTGTGGCTGCTGGCGCTCGTGGCCCTGTGCGCGGCGGCTTTCGCGCCGCCGCCGGCCCCGGTTCCCGCCCAGGCCGGCTTTGAGGGCTGGCGGCTACCGCTGCCCGCCGGCCGGTGGGTCATCAGCCGGGGACCGTGCGGCTCGGGCGGCCTCTTCACCCACCCGTGCGGCTACTACGAAGACCGCTGCGCCATCGACCTGACGTCTGCCTCGGGCAGCATGGAGCACGTGCCAGTGCTGGCGCCCCAGGACGGGCAGGTGTTTTTCATGGGCACGCGCCTGGACTCGGGCCTGGCCCTGCTGCTGCAGCACGCCGATGGCCGCGTCAGCGCGCTGATGCACCTCTCCAAGATCGTGGTGGCACCCGACCAGCGTGTGCGCCAGGGCCAGGTGGTGGCCTACGCCGGCAACACCGGCAGCAGCAGCCGCGCCCATCTGCACTTCCATGTCCAGCCCAACACCGTCGAGCGTAACTGCGTGCCCTTAGATGGCCTGGATGAGATCGACGTCATTAAGGCCACGGCCGTCTCGCACAACCTGGCCTGGTCGGCGCTGACGCTGCCCGATCCGCCCGCAAGCCTGCCGGCCTGGCTGCCGCTGGCTGAGGCCGCGCCCGACGCCGGCTCCCCACCCATCCGCACGCCCGCGCGCCTGGTGCTGGCACCGCTTGGTCGCATGGATTTGCCCATCGCAATCCCGAACACCTTGCTATCTGCCAACGCCGTCTACTTTGCCGGCCGCCGGCTGCTGCCCGCTGCCGAAACCCCAGACCGCAGCGTCTACCTCATCAGCCTGTCCGCGCCCCTCGCCGCCGGCGAGTACGAGCGCCTGGTCCAGTTGCGGCCCATCGGCACGGCCGCCACCGGCCAGACCATCCGCCTGCGCCTGTCGGTGCGGCCGCCCGCCGAGACGAGCGCGGGGCAGGCTGTCGTCCTGATCAGCCCGGCCTTTGTCGGCCCGGCCAACTATTCCGAGCTGCGCGCGCCGCCCACGCTGTGCTGGACCGAGCCTGCCGTGGCCGGGCCGCCGCCGCTGGTCTTCCGCGCCATGGTCGTCGGCGCCCAACCCGCCGACAGCGGCTGGATTGCCGACACCTGCTGGCAGACGCCCCCCCTCGTCCCCGGGACGTACTACTGGAAAGTGTTCGTGCGCGACGGCAGCGGGTTGATGAACAGGACGAATCAGAGGCCGTTTGTTTTTAAGATTAGGTAGCGCCTTCCGCAGGTATGGAAGTATGTAACTGTGTAAGTGAGGATGTCCTACTTCCACACTTACACACCTACACACGTTTTCTTTCAGCGTAATCCGCATAATTCCCCACATACTCCGTCAGCTTGCCGTTCGCCAGCTCGGCGATGCGGTCGACCGTGCGGTCGAGGAAGTAGCGGTCGTGCGAGATGACCAGGACCGTGCCTTCGAAGTCTTCCAGGGCCGCTTCGAGCACCTCGGCTGAAGCGATGTCCAGGTTGTTGGTCGGCTCGTCCAGCAGCAGGAAGTTGGCGCCCGACAGCACCAGCAGCGCCAACTGCAGCCGGCTGCGCTCGCCGCCGGAGAACTCCCCAATCTTCTGCGTGACCATCTGATACGGGAACAAGTAGCGCTTGAGAAAGGCCACGGCCTTTTCTTCGCTGATGGCCCGCGCGCGGCGCACGGCGTCCAGCGCCGTCTGCTCCAGGTCCAGGGTCTCGTGCTCCTGCGCGTAGTAGCCCAGGCGCACGCTCGGCCCCACGCGCACCTCGCCCGCGTCGGGCGCCATCTGCTGCATAATCAGCCGCAGCAGCACCGACTTGCCGGCGCCGTTCGCGCCCACCAGGCCCAGCCGCTCGCCGTGGCGCAGGGTCAGGTCCACCTTGCGCAGCGGCTCCACCGGCCCGAAGGCCTTGCGCACCCCCTTGAGCTCCAGCACCAGCGTTGAGCCGCGCCAGCCGTTAAAGGCCAGGTCCATCCGTCGCTGCTCCAGCACGGGCTTCTCGAGCTTGTCCATCTTGTCCAACCGTTTCTGGATCGACTGGGCGCGTTGGGCAAACTTCTCGTTGTCGTACACCTTGGCCCAGATGGAGTAGCGCTTGATAGCGGCCTCGATGCGCCGGATCTCGCGCTGCTGCACCCGGAACCGCTCGTCCAGCCGCGCCAGCCGCTGCTCCTTGTCCAGCACATAGGCTGAGTAGTCGCCGGCAAAGGTGGTGAGCCGGCCGTCCTCGATTTCCGCAATGTGGGTCACCACCGCATCCAGCAGGTAGCGATCGTGCGAGATCAGCACCACCGCGCCTGGATAGTCGATGATGAGACGTTCCAGGTAGGCCTTGCCGTCGAGGTCCAGGTGGTTGTCAGGTTCGTCCAGCAGCAGCACCGCGGGCCGCGCCAGCAGCAGACGCGCCAGCCCTACCAGCTTCTTCTGGCCGCCGCTGAGCACGCCCAGGGGCATGTGCCAGTCGCCCTCGGCCAGGCCTAGCCCGCGCAATAGCTCGCGCACCCGGCCTTCGTACTGCTCGCCGCCCAGCGCCATGAACTCGTCCAGGCAGCGCTGCTGGTGCTCAAGGGTGCGCGCCAACGCCCGCTCGTCGTTATAGACGGCGGGCTCGGCCAAACGGCCTTCCAGGCGCGCCATCTCGGCTTCCAGCTCGGCCACGCGCGGGTTGCCGGCCAGAGCCGCCGCAAAGGCCGTGTCGGCCGGGTCTAACGCGGGTTCCTGCGCCAGGTAGCCCACGGTCACGCCGCGCGCGCGCACCAGGCTGCCGCCCGGCTCGGGCGTGTGTTCGCCCACCACCAGCTTCAGCAGCGAGCTTTTGCCCGCGCCATTCGGCCCGATAAAGCCGATGCGCTGGTCGTCCTGGATCTCCCACGATAGCTCGCGGAAGATGGGCCGCGCGCCCAGGATCAGGGTGACATTGGCGAGGCTGATGGCAATCACGCGCACGTCTCCATACAACAAAAAAAGCGCCGCAGGGTGGCCTGCGGCGCTGTGAGCGACCAAGAACGGGGCAGCGATAAATACGCTAACCGGCAGCAGGCGGAATCCGACATGGCGAAGCCCGGAATGCGCCGCGGCGACCAATAATCAGCGGAGGTTGGTTCAACAGGTTCGCGTAGATCATAACGATGGCGATTATACCATGCCCCGCGCGCTAGCGCAGCGATACCGGCAGCGACACCCGGAACAGGTCAGCCAGCGTAAACCGCACCAGGGCGTTGTCACCCCTGCCCGTCGCATACAGGTGCTTGCCCTGCGGGTCGATGAGCAGGGCAGACGCCAGGATGAGGCCTTCGACGCCCCCGGCGCCATCCTCGACCTGCTCCACAAAGCTGAGACCCCCCGTGCCCGCATCGCGCTCGAACACCACGACCCGATGGTTCAGATTGCAGGCGACCAGCACATAGCGCCCGTTGGGGCTGACCATGAGCTGCCACGGCCCGTTGAGGCCGGTCGTCTCGTGTTCGAGGTAAGTGAGCGTGCCCGTCCCCGCGTCGCGCGCGAACACCACCACGGCGTCTGATTCCGAGCTGCTGGCATAGAGCTGGTTCTGGTCGGGGCTGAGCGCCAGCGCGTGTACGCCGTCCAGCCCGGCCGCCCCGCCCACGCCGTTGGCTTCCGTTTCCACCAGCGTCAGGGTTCCCGAGACGGTTTCGCGCGCAAACACCGAAACGGCATCGTCCCCCTGGCCGGCCACATAGGCAAAGTTGTTGTCAGCGCTGATCACAATCGAGCGCGCCCCATCCAGGGCGGTGGCGCCGTTCTCGCCGTCCTTGATCGTATCGACAAAGGTCAGCGCGCCGTTGCTCACACCGCGCGCAAAGACGGTCACCGCATCGTCCCCACTGGTCACCACATACACGTGTTTGTCATCGGGGCTGACGATCACCTCTTCGGGACCGTCCAGCCCATCCACGCCGGCGGCTCCATCGTTGAGAACGCCTAGCGAGCCGCTGCTGGTTCCCAGGGCCGCGTTGCGGATCAGCCCCACGAGCGAGTCGTCCGTCGAGCCAATGATGTAAAAGTTGTCGCCGTCGGCGCTCACGGCCACCCCGCGCGCGCCGCCCAGGCCCTCCACGCCGAACCCCGCCTACAAAATCCGTGTACGTGACGGTCGCGGTCAGGGCACCCGTCACGGAACTCCGCTGGAAGACCGTGACCGAGTTTTCAGTGGGACTGCTGACATAGAGACGACGACGTCATCCTGGATAAACGCAGAGGCATAGACGTTCTCGCCGTCCGGGGTCGTCACAATATCGACGGGCGACAGCAGGCCTGGCACCCCGCCGATCCCGTTGGCCTGCGCCTCCACAAAGGACAGCGTGCCCGTGGGCACGGTCCGGGCAAACACGCCCACCTTGGCTTCAGTGGGGCTCGTCGTATAAATGTGCAGGCCGTCCGGGCTGATGGCGACCGCGTTGGCATTCGCCAGCCCGTCCGCGCCGGCGGTATTATCAATCTCGGAATCGGCGTAGGTCAACAGTCCCGAAGTGGCATTGCGGTTGATTGCGACCAGGGCATTTGCCGCTTGGCTGGCCACCACCACCGCCAGCCCGTCGGGGCTGATGGCGACATCATTCGGCCCGTCCAGGTTTGGAATGGCGCCCGGCCCGCTGCCGAGCTTCGACTCCAGGAAGGTCAGCGCGCCGGTGGT
>CAYUYN010000076.1:0-5570 GCA_964449185.1 uncultured Anaerolineales bacterium
TCAAGCGCGTTGCGGGCGCTCACGCCGGCCTGCTCCACGCGCGCCAGAGCCTGGTCGTCGGCCAGTTGGCGCAGCAGCCGGGTCGCCACCAGGGCGACACCGGCCACGGCCACCAGCAGCAGACCCGCATTGAGGAGGACGAGAAGGGTGCTAAGACGCAGCCGGCGCATGGGACGGGGTATCGATCAATTAACTATACTCTATCTTCGCTTGCCGCGGATGAGGTCGAGGCCGCTGACGAGCAGCAGGGAGAGCGCGCCCAGCGCCACCGCCACGCTGTAGGCGCCGATGTAGTCGCGCTCGTCCAGCGACCGGTAGATGAAGAGCGTGGCCGTCTCGGTGCTGCCCTGCACGCCGCCGCCAATGACCAGCACGGCTCCAAACTCGCCCAGGGCGCGCGCAAAGGTCAGGGTGAGGCCGTACAGGAAACCCCAGCGCAGGGCGGGGAAGGTGACCAGCCAAAAGGTCTGCCAGCCGCTGGCGCCCAGGGTGGCGGCGGCCTGTTCCTGGTCGACGCCGAAGGCCTCCAGCACGGGCATGAGCTCGCGCACCATGAAGGGGAGCGTCACGAACAGCGTCGCCAGCACCATGCCGGGGATGGCAAAGGCCACGCGGAGGCCCAGCGGCTCCAGCAGCGGGTACAGCCAGCCGTTACGGCCAAACAGCAGCAGCAGCATATAGCCGACCACCACGGCCGAGACGGCGAAGGGCAGGTCGATGAGGCCATTGAGCAGCCAGCGCAGGGGCAGCCGCTGGCCGCCGCGCACGAGCACCCAGGCCACGGCCGTGCCAAAGAGCCCGTGTACCACCACGCAGATGAGGGCGATGCGCAGGGTAAGACCGAAGGCGCGCACCACGTCGGGCGCGGTCAGGGCCGCTACGACGGGCGCCAGCCCCTTGGCAAAGGCGCCCAATAGCAGCGACACCAGCGGCGCTAACACCAGCACCCCCACGTAGACGTACACCAGACCAATCAGCGAATAGCGCCCGATGAGGTCCCACGTCACCTGGCGGCGCGCGGCGGTCGGCAAGGCGGTCGTCATGTGGCCGCCTCTCGGCGCCGCTGGAGCCAATCCACAAGGATGACCAGGCAAAAGGCCAGGCTGAGCATCACCACCGAGATGGCGCTGGCGGCCAGCCGGTCTTCGGACTCCAGGCGGCCGAGCACATAGACCGCGGCGGTCTGCGAACGCAGGGGGATGTTGCCGGCGACGATGGCGATGGCGCCGAACTCCCCGATAGCGCGGGCAAAGCTGAGCAGGGTGCCGGTCATGACCGGCAGCGAGATGGCGGGCAGGGTGACGCGGCGGAAGACGGTCAAAGCGTTGGCGCCGAGGGTGGCGGCAGCCTCTTCCTGCGCGCGGTCCACGGCCGACAGCACCGGCTGCACCGCGCGCACCACGAACGGAAAGGTGATAAACAACAGGGCCAGGACGATGCCGGGCGGCGCAAAGATGATGCGCCAGCCAAACGTCGTGTCAAACCATTGGCCGATGGGCGTCTGCGGTCCATACAGGATGACCAGCATGACGCCGGTCACCAGGGTGGGGATGGCGAGGGGCAGGTCCACCACGGCGTTGAGCACGGCCTTGCCGGCGAAGTTGTAGCGCACCAGCACGAAGGCTGTCAACGTGCCCATGACGGCATTGATGACGGCCATTAGCGCGGCGGTCCACAAGGTGAGCTTGAGCGCGTGCCAGGCCACCGGGGTGCTGACGGCCTCCCACAAGCCGCCCAGACCCGCCCGCAGGCCGTCCTGAAGGATGACGGCCAGCGGGATGATGAGCATGACGGTCAGGTACGTGAGGGCGATGAAGCGCAAGCTCCATCGCCCCCACGCGGGCTGCTCGCCGGTCGGACGCGCCGCGGGAGCGGTGGCCGGGGCAGCGCCCATGACTACTGACCCTGCGCCCCGGTGATGGCGTTCGGATAGACGCCGCCTTCGCCGAAGATTTCGGTTCCGATGGCATCCCAGCCGCCGAAGTAGTCGACGGTGAACAGGTCGGTCACCGGCGGGTACTGCGCGGCGGTCGCGGTCGCCACCTCCGGGTCCACGGCGCGCAGGCCATACTTGGCGAAGATAGTCTGGGCTGCGGGGGTGAACAGGAAGGCCACAAACGCTTCTGTCACCGCGCGCGTGCCGTGCTGGTCGACATAGGTGTCCACCACGGCCACCGGGTTGTCGATGCGGATGGTCGAGGCGGGGGTAATAATCTCGTACTCCTGGCCGGCCTTCTGCCCCACCAGGATCTCGTTCTCGTAGGTGATGATCACGTCGCCGACGCCGGTCTCGTAGTTGGTGATGCTTTCGCGGGCGCCCTTGTCCATGACCGACACGTTGCCCAACACGGTCTGGAGGAAGCTCTGAGCGGCCGCTTTGTCGTCGGCCGGCACGCCCGCGACGTGGCCGCGCAGGGCCGCGCCGTACAGCGCCAGGATGTTCCACATGGCGCCGCCGCTGGTCTCGGGGTTGGGCGTGAGCACTTCCAGATCGGGCTTGGCCAGGTCGACCCAATCGGAGATGCCGGCGGGGTTGCCGGCGCGCACGCCCAAGACCACGAGGGAGGTGCTGACCATGCCGTCGTGGGGCACGCTGTGCCAGTCGTGCGTGATCAGGCCGGCCTTCTCGATGCGCTTGACGTCGGCTTCCAGCGACAGCGCCACCACGTCGGCCTCGAAGCCCTCCACGACGGCGCGAGACTGCGCGCCCGAGCCGAGGTATGACTCTTCAAAGGTCACCGCCTGCCCGGTCTCGGCCTTCCACTTGGCTTGGAATAGGGGGATGATCTCGCCGTAGGCTTCGCGCGGGGTGGTGTAAGCGCCCAGGATGATTTTGGTTGCGGCGGTCTCGGGGGCGATGGTGGCGCCGGGCGCAGTGTTGGGCGCGCCCGTGCCGGCGCCGGAGCAGGCGGCCAAGAAAGCGGCCGGCAGGCTTAGGCCGACCAGGATGAGCGTGGTGCGAAACAGTTTGTGCTTCATGAGACGATCTCCTCGACGATCATGATGCGGCCATCGAACGTCAACTGCGGCGCTTGGGCCGAGGCGTAGCGCGACCGCACGATAAGGGTAGGGTGTTCAACGGCGGCGTTCAGCACCTGGCTGATGACGCCAGTCAACGCAACGCGCCCGCCGCGATCGGCCAGCGGAGCGCCCAACACCAAAAGGTCATAGGCACCTGCCCTAAAGGTCTCCAGGATCGAGTCTGCCACCGGGCCCACCTTGAGGGCGGTATCGGTGGGGACACCCAGGGCGGACAGGGTGCGCGCACCACTTTCCAAGAAGGCCTGCATGCGCTGCTGTAGCAGCGCATTGGCGGCCGGTAAAACCGAAAAGAGGGTCGTGTCCGCGCCCAGGAAGGCCAGGATGGGCCCGGCGCCGAGCAGATCTTCCTTGCCAGGCTCGCTGCCGGTGACCGACAGCAGGGCGCGGGCGGGCACGCCGCCGGCTTTAGGTACCAGCAGCACGTGGTGGCGCCCGGCCTCCAGCACTTGCGCGGCCAGGGCCAGGCCACCCTGCGGCCGGTAGGCGAGGATCACCAGGTCGAAGGCCTGCCGCTCGGTTTCCAGGGCGATGGCCGTGTCGAGCGGGTCGGGCGTGCTGCGCAGCTCCAGCGAGGCCGGGCCACTGCCCACGCTGCCCAGCGTCTCGCGGGCGGCGTTCAGGTGGCGGTCCAGGGTCTCGGCCGGGTGGCCGTAGCCCAGCAAGGTCACACGGGCATGCGCGAGGCGCGCCATCTGCCCGCCCAGGGTGACGGCTGCCTGGGCAGCGGGCGAACCGTCGGTGACGATGAGGAAGTTCAGCCCGCGGTGGGCCAGGGCGTGGATGCGGCGCACGCCCACCCACACTGGCGCACCCGGCCCGAGGGGCAGGCGGCGCGACTGCTCGAGCGAGCGCAGGCTTTCGATGCGCAGGGTGTTTTCCCCGAAGGGCACGGGCGGGGCAATGGGGCGCACGCCGGGCAGGGCGGGCAGGCGCACGTGTACCCGCTCGTAAGCGCCGGAGAAGCTGACTTGCTCGACTTCGCCCTGGCCGAGCGCGGTGCCGTCGAGCCGGTCGGCACTGGCGGCCAGGGTGACGTCCTCGGGCCGGAAGAGCACCTGCACCGGCCGGGCATGGTCGGGCGAGGCCTCGGTCTTGAGGGGGAAGCGGAGCGGACCGACCTGCACCGCGCCGGGCAGGGACTGCCCAGAGAGCAGGTGGCCGGTGCCCAGGAAGGTGGCGGCGAACTCGGTTTGCGGCCGTTGATACAGCTCGGCCGGCTGGCCGACCTCGAGCAGGCGGCCGTGGTTCATCACGCCCAGGCGGTCGGCCAGCTCAAAGGCCTCCTCCTGGTCGTGGGTGACGAAAATGCTGGTGATGCCAAGCTCTTTCTGGATTTCGCGCAGGGCGCGGCGCAGCTCGACGCGGATCTTGGCGTCCAGCGCGCCAAAGGGCTCGTCCAGCAGGAGCACCTCGGGCTGATGGGCCAGGGCGCGGGCCAGGGCCACGCGCTGCTGTTGGCCGCCGGAGAGCTGGTCGGGCATGCGGCGGCCGAGGCCGGCCAGGCCCACCAACTCCAGCAGCTCGTCGCGCCGCCGGCGCCGCTCGGGCGCCTTGACGCGCCGGATCTTGAGCGCGAACTCGACGTTTTCGGCCACCGACATGTGCTGGAACAGGGCATAGTGCTGGAAAACGAAGCCCACCCCGCGCTGCTGCGGGGGCAGATTGGTGACGTCGCGCCGGTGCAGCCAGATGCGGCCGCTGTCGACCGTGTTCAACCCGGCGATCATGCGCAGCACCGTGCTCTTGCCGCTGCCGCTGGGACCAATCAATACAAAGAACTCGCCATCCGGTATCTCCAGCGAGAGGCGATTCACAACCGGATAGCCTTCGTATCTCTTGGTAAGCTGTTCCAAGACAATGGACATGAACGCTCGCTTCAGGTAACAGCCAGGTTCCAGCCCGGTGACAAAGTGGTGACAAACCGGCGATGGAGTGTGGTTAGTGGCGGGTGGTCCGTGGCCACTCGCTGGTGAAAGCCTAGATTGTTGGGCTGGCGCGACCGGAGCGGAAGCTCCCGGTTGAGAAATGGAAAGCCGGCTGAATCCGGCTGGCCTTCGCCAGTTATTGGGATAGACAGCGCCGGCTGGGCCTCACGCGGCAGGCCGACAGGCCGCGGCCAAGCCGAAGACAACGCCTTCGGCCCCGATTTCAATACAGCATACGGGCCGCTGGTGACAAAAACGGTGTTGGTGGGGTGACAACCCCCGAAATTTGCCGCGGCCCCTCTTTTCATCTACACTCCCTCCGCTTCGAAAGGACCTGCGCGCTTCGATGACCCATGCCCGCCCTGCCTGGCCGTTTCGTCTTGTCTCGTTTCTACTCCTTCTGGCCCTCCTGGCGCCCGCGTCGCCGGTGCTCCCTGCGCGCGCTGTGGGCGAACTCGCCTTACCCACACGCGCTCAATCTCCCAAACACGCGCTGTTGTTCGTCACCGACGGCGGCCGGCCCGACTACTTCCGCCAGTTTGCCGCGCGGGGCCTGCTGCCGGCCTTCGCGCGCCTGCAGGCCGAGGGCGCCATGGGCGCCAA
>CAYUYN010000076.1:5670-14074 GCA_964449185.1 uncultured Anaerolineales bacterium
GGGGCCGTGGGTGAAGTATTGGCGCACCTTCACCCGCGCCGGCGTGGCGCAGAACTACGACGAGCCGGCCGTGGCGCAGGGGGCGGCCGCCTGGGGGCTGATGTTCGACCGGCTGACGCTCTCGCCGGTGTCGGGGGGCGCCGGCGCGCCGCGCAGTTTTAGCCCGCTCATCGGCACGCGCCTGCGGCTGGACGATTTTGGCGGGCTGGCCTACGAGTACGCGGTGCGGCTGTACGATTCGACCCATGATGGGCAAACGAACTATGACCGCGCCGCGGTGCAGTCGGGCACGGGCACGCTGGCCGACCTGCGCGTGGGCGAGTGGGCCGAGGTGCGGCTGATCCTGGCCGGCGGCCAAGAGCAGGGCCAGGCGGCGGGCTTCTACCTGAAGTTAATGGAGCTGGAACCCGACCTGCGGCGGGTGAAGTTTTTTGTGTCGGCGATCTCGCGCGTAACCGCGCAGCCCGCCGCGCTGGAAGACTACCTGGCCGAAAACTTTCCCACGCGCACCGGGGTGGGGGGCGCGCTGGCCTGGGAGCGGCTGATTGACGAGGCCACGTATGCCGAGGGCGCGGCGCTGACTATCCCTTTTACCCGCCAGGCCCTGCCCTGGCTGCTGGGCGAGTATGCGCCCGAGACCAACCTGGCGCTGGTGGGCTACCTCAACACCGACATTATTCAGCACGCCACCCTGGCCCTGCTGACGCCCGGCGCGCCGGTCTACGACGATGCCGACCGGGACGGCCAACCCGATGGGCGGCTGGCCGAGCGCCAGGGCTACCTGGAAGGCACCTACCAGGGCGCCGACCAGACCCTGGCCGCGGCCTGGGACGCCATGCCGGCCGGCACCGTGGTGGTGGCGGCCTCGGACCACGGCTTTGCGCCGACGTGGAAGGCGGTCTATGCGCCGCGCGTGTTGGCCGACGCCGGCTTTCAGCCGGAGCCGCAGAACACCAACTGTGTGGCCAGCGAGCGGGTGCTGGCCAAGGCGTGCTGGGTGGGCGGCACGGCCATGATCTACATGAACGTGGCCGGGCGCGAGCCGCAGGGCGTGATCGCGCCGGAAGACTATGAAACGGTGCGCCAAAGTATCATGGAGGCCTGGCTGGCGCTGGAGGACGACGGCGAGCCGGTGGTCTACGGGGTTTTTACGTCCGAACAGGCGGGGGCCTTGCCCAATGGCTGGACCACGGCCAGCATGGCCCACCCCGACAAGACCGGCGATGTGATCGTCTTTCTGCGGCCGCCTTACCAGTTCGACTTTGCCGAAGGCGGCGCCGGCGCCATCCGCGACACGACCGTGTGGTGGGGAGCGCACGGGCACCCGCCCCAGGCGGGCGAGGGCCTGCCTAACACCAACCTGTACTCGACCTTCTACCTGGCGGGCCCTGGCATCCGGCGGGCGCTGCCGAAGCGTGTGCGCGCCATTGACGTTGCGCCGACCCTGGCCTATCTGTTGGGCATCCCCGCGCCGGCGCAGTCCGAAGGGCGGGTGCTGCGCGAACTGCTGGTGGGCGCCCCGTGCCCGCGCGAGTGGCGGGCCAACTGGTTGGGCTGCACGGGCAACCGTGGACGCTAGGCGGATGGCAGAAGTCGGACGGCAGAAGTCAGACGACGGACGACCGGCATGGGACAGGGGAACGCAATGACACGACACACTCACCTGAATCCATCTAATATTCGCCCGCCTTTTGCGCGCTATTCGCATGGGCTCGTGGTGGAGGCCGGCGCGCGGCTGCTGTTCTGCTCGGGGCAGTTGGGCATCGCGGCCGACGAGCGCGTGCCGACGGACGCCGGCGAACAGGCGCGGCTGTGTTTTGCCAATGTGGGCGCGGTGCTGCGCGCGGCGGGCATGAGCCTGGGCGACATCGTGCGCATCAATGCCTACGTGGCCGGGCGCGAGCACCTGGCCGCCTACATGCGCGCGCGCGATCAATTCTTGGATGGCCTCGACCCGCCGCCGGCTTCGACCCTCCTGCTCGTGTCCGGTTTTGCGCGGCCCGAATTTCTGGTGGAGGTGGAAGTCATTGCGGCGGCCTCCACCGGCCAGGACGGTGCGCCATGAAGCGCTCGGGCTACTGGGCCGACCTGTCGGCCGATGACTTTCGCGCGCTGGACGCCGCGCAGACGGTCGCGGTGCTGCCGCTGGGCGCCACCGAACAGCACGGGCCGCATCTGCCCGTATCGGTCGACCGCGATCTGGTGGATGAGGTCATCCGGCGCGGCCTGGCCCTGCTGGATGACACCCTGCCGGTGCTGGTTCTCCCCACGCTGGCCGTGGGCAAGAGCAACGAGCATAGCGCCTTTGCGGGCACCCTGACTCTGAGCGCCGAGACCCTGCTCCGCGTGCTGATGGAGATCGGCCAGAGCGTCGCGCGGGCCGGGGTCCGCAAGCTACTGCTGGTGAATGGGCATGGCGGCAACGCGCCGGTCATGGACATTGCCGCGCGCGACTTGCGTGCCGAACACGGGCTGGTCACGGCCGGCTGTTCCTGGTATGCGCTCAGCGGCGAGGAAGGTGTGCTGGACGCGCGCGAACAGGCGCATGGCCTCCACGCCGGCGAGAGCGAGACCAGTGCGATGCTGGCCGTGCGCGGCGAGCTGGTGAACATGGCCAAGGCGCAAGATTTTTCGTCCACCAGTGAACAGTGGGCGGCGGATTACCGGTACCTGGGCCTGGGGCAGCGGCCAGGCAGGCTGGGTTGGGTCATTGGCGACCTCAACGCCGACGGCGCCTGCGGCAATGCCGCCGCCGCGACGGCCGAGAAGGGTGAACGGCTGCTGGCCAACGCCGCCGCGGGGCTGGCGGGCTTGCTGCGCGAGTTTGCGGCGCTGCCGGTTGACCCGCGCGGGGCCAATGGCGAAGAGGCGCGTTGAGCAGTCTGACGCAAGGTGACGTGCTGCTGCGCCATGCCCTGGTGCCGCTGGCTTTGGTGGCTGAGCCGGCACGTTTTGGCGGCGCGCCCGCGGGCGACTGCCTCAGCGGCGACTTGCTGCTGCGCGCGGGGCAGGTCGTCGGTTTCCTCGCGCCGGGGCAAGCGCTGGGCGTGGCGGTTGAGCACGATCTGGCCGGCCGCCTGGTGCTGCCGCGTTTGACCGAGGCCCATTGCCACCTGGATAAGACGCACACCGTCGCCCGGGTGGGGCCGGTCGGCGGCAACCTGCAGGCCGCCATCGAAGCCCAGGCGCGGGACAAGGTCCATTGGACCTGTGAGGACATTCGCGCCCGCGCTGAACGCGGGCTGACCGAGTTGTTTCAGGCCGGTTGCGGCGCGGTGCGCACCCATGTGGATTGGGACGCCGCTGAGCTGGAGGCCGGGCGCACACCGCCGGCCTGGCCCGTGCTCGCTGACCTGGCGGCCGAGTGGGCGGGCAGGCTGACCCTGCAGCGGGCCGCCCTGCTGCCGGTCGAAGCGTTTGACGGCTCGCCGGCCACGGAAGCGGCTGTGAGGCAAATTGCGCGGGCTGAGGGCGGCGTACTGGGCGTGTTCGTCTTTGACCAGCCGGACAAACGGCGCTGGCTGCGCGAGGCGTTTGCCCTGGCCGCGCGCTATGACCTGCCGCTCGACTTTCACGTGGACGAAGGCCTATCTGACGGCCTCGATGGTTTGGAGACCATCGCCGATTTGGTCTTGGAGACGGGCTTTGCGCGGCCGGTGCTGTGCGGCCATGCCTGCAGCCTGATCAACCTGGCGGAGCCCGAACTAAAGCGCACCCTCGACAAGGTGCTGGCTGCCGGCCTGAGCGTGGTTTCACTGCCCACCACCAATTTGTATCTGCAGGATCGCACCACGGGCACCCCGCGCCGGCGCGGCCTCACCCGCTTGCGGGAACTGGCGGCGGCCGGCGTGGCGCTGGCGGTGGGGTCCGACAATGTCTGCGACGCGTTTTGCCCCATTGGGGCGCATGATCCCCTGGCGGCGCTGGCCACGGCCGCGCTGGCCGCGCATCTCGATCCACCGTATGGGCCATGGCTGAAGGCCGTGACCACCGAGGCGCGCACGGCCATTGGGCTGGCGCCGGTGGCGGTGGACCAAGCCGAGGCCGGCGGCCTGCTCGTCTCGGACGCGCGGCACACCGCCGAGCTGGTGGCGGGTGCCGCCCGCCGGCCCCTGCTCGAATATCCGCGGGCCGCCAGGAGCTAAGCGAAGCCATGTCCCTCTCCGGAAAAAACAACATCGACTGGCCGGCCTTCCAGGCGGCGCTGGGCGACATCCCCACCATCGACACGCCGGCCATGGTCAAGCAGCGCTCGCGCGACTTCTTTTGGTACAGCCCGGTGCTCAACCGTAAGCTCAGCGGCAGCGTGGGCGATCTGGTGGCGCAGCCGCGCAGCCAGGCCGAGCTGGAGCGCTGCCTGCGGCTGGCTTTCGAGCGGCAGGCGCCGGTGGTGCTGCGCGGCGGCGGCACGGGCAACTACGGCCAGGCGGTGCCGCTGGATGGCGGGCTGATTGTGGACATGACCGGCCTGGATGACATTCTCGAAATCGGCGCGGGCTGGGTGCGGGTGCAGGCGGGCTGCAAGATCCGCCAGCTCAACGATGTTCTCAAGGAAAGTGGGCAGGAATTGCCCATCTTCCCGTCCACGCAGGACATCGCTACCATCGGCGGCTTTATCGCCGGCGGCTCGGCGGGCATTGGCTCGCTGGAACATGGCCTGCTGCGCGACCCCGGCAACATCCTGAGCCTGACCGTCTTATCGTTAGAGGCCGAGCCGCAGGTACACGTCTTCACCGGGGCCGACATCAACCTGATCCATCACGCCTGGGGCATCAATGGCGTGATTCTCGACCTGACCCTCAAGACGGTGCCGGCGCGCGACTGGATCAACTGCATTGCGTCCTTCCCGACCTATCGCGCCTCGTATGAAGCGGGCATGGCGCTCAGCGGGCACGACCACCTGCGCCTCAAGATGGTTTCGATCATCGACGCCCGCATCGCGCACTACTTCAACCAGCTAAAGGGCCGCCTCGATCCTGACCGCGCCTTGCTGCTGAGCCTGGTAGACCGCGGCGACACGGCGCTGTTCGCGGAGCGGGTGGCGGCGGCCGGGGGGCGCGTGGAGCTGGCGTTGGCCGATAACGAGCTGCGGGCCGCCGGGCTGCCGCACGTGTTTGAGTTCTCGTACAATCACACCACGCTCCAGGTGCTTAAGACGGACAAGACCATCACCTATCTGCAGGTGCTCTTTCCCGCGCCGCTCGACCCGGCCAAGATTGACGAGCTTCAGCCGCTGTTTGGGGACGAGGTGCTCATGCACCACGAGTTTTCGCGGCTCAACAACGAGCTGGTCACCTTCGATCTGCCCATCGTGCGCTACACCACCGACCAGCGCCTCTACGAGATCATGGCCATCTATGCCGACCACGGCTGCCCGGTCTCGGACCCGCACACCTACATCATTGAAGAAGGCGGCATGAAGAGCGCCGACTATCGGCACCTGGCCATCAAGAAACGGCTCGACCCCGCCGGTCTGCTGAATTCGGGCAAGTCGCGCGAGTGGGCCCGGGTCAAGGACATGGACCCCGACGCCATCGCGGCGCTGCACACCGACTAAGCCTTCACCCACCACCCATGACACATTGCAACTGGCCATGCTGCTGATCGAACACCGCGTCAACACTCTCGACCACCTGCTCCGAGTGCCGCGCGACCGCGGCGTGGAGATCGACGTGCGCGACTACGACGGCGAGCTGCGCCTGGTGCACGACCCGCTGTTGAGCGGCGAGCGTTTGGAAGACTGGTTGGCGGGGTATGCACACGCCTTGCTGATCTTCAACGTCAAGTGCGATGGGTTGGAGGGCCGCCTCCTGGAGCTAGCCGCGCGGCACGGGGTTGAGAACTTTTTCTTTCTGGACGTCGCCAACCCGACCCTGGTGGGGCTGGCGCGCCGGGGCGAGCGCCGGGTGGCCGTGCGTTTTTCGGAGTATGAGCCGATTGAGTTTGCGCTGGCCTTTGCG
Source organism: uncultured Anaerolineales bacterium (assembly GCA_964449185.1). Lineage (GTDB taxonomy): Bacteria > Chloroflexota > Anaerolineae > Anaerolineales > UBA6663 > CAYUYN01. Next base: position 11,631 of record CAYUYN010000076.1, read on the forward strand.
GGTCAGGTGGAGTGGGTGTGGATCGACTGCTTTAGCGGCCTGCCCCTGGACGCCCACGCCTATGCCCGCCTGCGTCGGCACTTCAAGCTGTGCCTGGTGTCGCCCGAGCTGCAAAAACACCCCCGCGCCCGCATCGCCGACTTCCGCACGCAGCTCGGCGCCATGCCGGTCGACGCCGTGTGCACCGACTTTTGCGAGGACTGGCTGTGAGCGTCTTTGACTTTGCCAAGCGCGCGCATGGGCTGCAGACCCTGGTGGTCAAGCTGGTCAGCGCGCTGCACCCGGCCATTGAGCACAATGTCGGCAAGACGCTGGCGCTCAAAAAGGCCTTCTACTACGCCGCGCTGGAGGCGCTGCCCGGCGATTATGTGGAGTTTGGGGTCTTCGAAGGCACGTCCTTCATCGCCGCCTTTGAGAACGACCGGCGGCTGAGGCCGAGCACGGTGCCGGAGCGCACGTTCTGGGGCTTTGACTCGTTCGAGGGCGGCTTCAAGTATTTTGACGAGCGCGACCGCCATCCTTTCTTTCGCGAGGGCGATTTCACCAGCAGCTACGACCTCACTGCCCGCCGCGTGGGCCGCCACTTTGGCAAAAAGGCGCTTTGGAAACTGGTGCCGGGGTACTTTGAACAGTCGCTGGCGGGCCAGACCGCGCCCGACATGGGCATCCCGGCCATCGCGGTGGCCATGGTGGACTGTGACCTGGGCACGCCAGCGCGGCTGGCGCTGGACTTCGTGCGGCCGGCGTTGCAGAACGGCACGGTCATCATCCTGGACGATTACTTTGCCTACCGGGGCAGCGCCACGACCGGGGTGGCCGGGGCCTTTGCCGACTTCCAGGCCGCCAACCCCGCGCTCCAGTTCCGCCGGCTATTTGACTACGGCCACGGCGGCCAGGGCTTTGTGCTGGCCGCGGGTGGCAAGTAGATGCCGCTCCAGGCCCTGCTGCTTGATCTGGATAACACGGTCTACGCCTACGCGCCCTGCCACGCGGCGGGCCTGGCGGCGGCGCACAAGCTGGCCGGTGGGCGGCATGAGGCCTGGTGGGACGGGGAGGCTTTCACCGCCGCCTACCACGCGGCGCGCCGACTGGTGAAAGCCCGCGTGGGCGAGCAGGCTGCATCGCACAGCCGCCTGCTGTACTTTAAGCAGATGCTGGAGACGGCGCAGGGCCGCACCGACGCCGCGTGGGCCCTGGCCCTGGACGCCGCCTACTGGGACCAGTACTTTCACCACATGGAGCTCGATCCGGGCTGCCGCGAGGCCTTGTTGGCGTTCCGCGCAGCGGGCTTGCGCCTGGCCTGGGTGTCGGACATGCTGACCGAACAACAGTTGGCAAAGGTGTTGGCGCTTGGCCTGGGCGATATGGTTGAGTTCCTCATCACGTCGGAAGAGGCCGGCGCGGAGAAGCCCGACCCCGCCGGTGTCGACCTGGCCTTGGCGTGCTTGGGCGTGCCCGCCGCCGAGGCCTGGCTGGTGGGTGACTCGCTGCACCGCGACGTGGGCGCGGCTCACGCGCGCGGCCTGACGGCCGTGTGGCTGCGACGAGGCCAAGCGGATGAGCACGGCCCAACGCCAGACCACATTGTGGACGATTGGTTTGCCCTGCGCACCCTGGTCGAGAATGCCCGCCGTGCCTGACCTCGACGATTTGGTGGCCGTCTCGCAGTATGCCGGCTGCGAGGTGCTGCTGGTGCAGGGCGGGGGCGGCAATACCTCGGTCAAGTCGCCGGACGGCACGCGCATGTGGATCAAGGCCTCGGGCCTGCGGCTGGAGCAGGTGCGGCCCGGCCACGGCTACCTGGAGACCGACGTCGCGGCGCTGCGGGCCTTGCTGGATGACCCGGCGCTGGCCGCGCTGCCGCGCCAGCGCGCGCATGACGAAGCCGTGGCGCGGACACAGTCGGCGACGCTGGGCGCCACCAGGCTGCGTCCTTCTTTGGAAACCACGTTCCATGCGGTGCTGGGCCGCCTGGTGCTGCACACGCATCCGGTCTACGTCAACGCCTTTGCGTGCATGGCAGGCGGCGCTGAGGCTTTGGCCGAAGCCTTGCCCGAGCCGGTGCCGTGGGTGCCGTATGCCACGCCTGGGTATGCCCTGGGGGTCGCCGTGGCCGAGGCTGGCCGGGCGTGGCAGGCCCTGCACGGCAAAGCCGCCGCCAACCTGGTGCTTGCCAATCACGGCCTCATTACGAGTGGCAACAGCGCGGCCGAGACGGTGATGGCTACCGAGCACTTCACGCGCATCGGCCGGGACTACTTTGGCGCGCTGCCAGGTGAGGCCTGCGACACGGCCGTGCCGCCGCCGGACCTGGCGGCGTGGGCCGAGGGACTGCAGGCGGCGTTGGCGCAGCGCTATGGTTTGGGTCCCGCCTCTTTCAGCCTGCGGCCGGTCACGCGCGGCGCCGTGCTCGCGGCGGCGGCCGAGCCCGAGGCGTGGCTCCT
>CAYUYN010000077.1:0-14004 GCA_964449185.1 uncultured Anaerolineales bacterium
TGGGCGGCGGCATCCAGCGCGGCCTGCGCCGCACCGGCGTCGCCGGCGCGCAGCGCGTCGGCGGCGGCCTGGAGCTGTTGGGCAACACTGGGGTTGGTGCCAGCCAGCGCCTGCGCAGCCGCCTCCAACTGGTCGGCCAGGGCTTGCTGTTCGGCCTGGCTGAGCTGCGAGACATCGATATTGGCGAGCTCGTCCGCGGCCGCCTGCACATCGCCGCTGGCCAGCGCGTCGCCCGCCGCCTGGGTGGTGGGGTTATCGTTCAGCGCGTCAGCCGCAGCTTGCAGCGCTTCAGCCTCCGCCTGTGCGTTGGGGTCAATGGACTGCTCCAACTGCTGCTGAGTCTCCGTCAGGATCTGAACCGCCTGTTCCTGCGTCAGGTCGCCGTCCTGCAGTTGCTGCAGTGCCTCGTCCAGCGGCTGGATAAGCTCGTCTTTTTGCTCTTCGGTCAGGTTGGGGTTGTTTTCAATGGCCGCCAGCGCGTCTTCGATGGCCTCGATTTGCTCGGCGATGGCCTGATCCACCGCCTGCTGTTCGGCCAACACGGCCTGCTGCGGGTTGGGCAGATAGAGCGCGAGGCCCAGGGCCACGGCCAGCGCCAGCGCCACCAGCCCGTCGCGGCGATCCAACGTAAACGGCAGCTTTTGGCGCGGGTTCACCTGACGCGCGGCCGCGGCGGCATCGGCCCATTGGTCGCGCCGCAGCCACACGGGCGTGCCGGCCGGCCGGCCGGCCAGCTCCAGCGCGGTGGAAGTGCGCTCGGCCAGGCCAAACAGACAGTCAAAGTAGCGGGCCTGCGCCAGGCGCGGACGGTGCCAAAAAAATGCCAACGCCAGGGCCAGGCCAAACCCGGTCAGGGCACATGCGGCCGCCAGGCCAATCAGCACCGGCACCGGCTGAAAAGGCGTCAGGCGCGCCACCACCGCCAGCCCGAGCCCTACCACCAGGCCGGCCGCCAGCCCGCGCAGCGACCACCGCCAGGCGTCGAGCAGCCGCCGGCGGATCAGCCAGTTGGAGAGATGCTCATTGATTTCGTGCAGGGCCGGGTTGGTGGTCATCGCAATCGTTCCTGGGCAGCGTCGCCAAAAGTCGCCTGTGAGTGCTGCAAGTGAGACGCTGCCCGCGCAGGCCTTGTTCCGCGGCCAAAACAGGCGGTGGGGCCGTTCAGTGGAACGGCCCGGCTACCGTTCCGTGCGGCGCACGGCCAGGATGCTGGCCAAAATCATGGCCGAGCCGAGCACAAAGCAGAAAATCACAAACGGCAGCCAGGGCGAGATAATCGGCAGGGTGGCGCCCGACTGCAGCGGCCATTGGTAGATGAGCGCCGTCTGCTCTTCCACCAGCAGATACTCGGTGGCGATGGCCGTGCCAATGGGATTGGTGGAGATCAGCACCCAAAAACCCAGGATGAGCAGAGCCTCCGTGATGGGCCCGGGGCTGGTGTTGTAGAACAAAAAGCTGCTCATCGGCACTAGGGCCAGCAGGATCAGCGGGAAGCCGAGCGTGGCCATCAAGGCAAACGCATAGGTGAGCACGGTCGAGGCCAGGGTGCGGCGCATGAACGACGAGAAGAACACCCCCGACGTGCCAAACAGGAAGGCCGTGGCCACCAGCAGCACCGTGGCAATCAGCACTTCTTCGGGAGACACGCCGCCCAGCAGGAAGGCCAAACTCTGCAGGGGCAAGGCCGCCAACAGCAGCAGCAGGATATAGGACAGCGCCGAGGCCAGCTTGCCCAGCACGAGCTGGCTGGCGCTCAGCAGGGTCGTGCGCAGCAGGTCGAAGGTCTGGTGCTCACGCTCGCCGCTGATGGCGCCGGCCGTAAAGGCCGGCGCGATAAAGCACACCAGCAGCAGCTCAATGCCGACCACCGAGCCAAACACAAACTTGCCAATGAGCTGGCTGCTCGGAGCGCTGTAGACGTTGTTGCTGGAGGCCACGTAGACCACATACAGCAGGGTCACAAAGCCGCTCATCAGTAGCAGATACGTGGTCAGCACCACAAAGGCGCGCGGGCCGCGCATGCGGCCGCGCAGCTCCTTGAGCACCACCGGGTTGCGGGTCAGCCATGCGCGCAGCGACCGCCGCGGCCGAACGGGCGCGGCGGTCGTGGGGACGGGGACAGCGGCTTCAGCCATGGGTCTGGGTCGCCTTTGCTAGGCGGGCACCCACAGGGGGGTGCCCCTACTAAGAAACGATGCCCTTGGTGGCGTGCATAAAGACTTCTTCCAGGTCGTGCACCGACTCGGTAAAGCGCAGTACGGGCAGACCGCGGCCCACCAGGTCGCGCAGCAGCGCGCTGACGGCCTCGTCGTCACCGGCGAAGCTCACTTCCAGCACCTGCGCGCCGGGGGCAGCGGGCGTCGCGGGCGTGGCCGGGGTGGCCGCCGTCTGTCCATTGCCGGCCTGCGCGGCCTGCTTCACTTCCAGCACGCCCTCGCTGCCCACCAGCGCCAGGCGGGCCTCATCCACCCGGCCCAACAGGGTGATGTTCAGCCGCCGGTGCGGCATCAGCCGCCGCTGCATCTCTTCCAAACTTCCCTGCGCCACCAGGCGCCCGGCTTCCACAATGCCCACCTGCGTGCAGATCTCGGCCACGTCGGCCAGGATGTGGGTCGAGAAGAAGATGGTCTTGCCCATCCGGCTGAGCTCCATCAGCAGCTCGCGGATTTCGATGCGGGCGCGCGGGTCCAGGCCAGAGGCGGGCTCGTCCAAGATGAGGATCTGCGGGTCGTGGGCCAGGGTGCGCGCCAGGCACAGGCGCTGCTTCATGCCGCGCGAGAGGGTGTCGACCATGTCTTCACGCCGGTGGGTCAGGTCCACCAGCTCGAGCAGATCGGTGATCAGGCCGGTGCGGGTGGCCTCGGGGATCTCATAGCAGGCGGCAAAGAAGTCCAGGTATTCCCAGACCTTCATGTCGTCGTACACGCCAAAGAAGTCGGGCATGTAGCCAATGGCCCGCCGCACGCCGCGCGCGTCCTTGGTCACCGAGCAGCCGGCCACCCAGGCCTCGCCGGAGGTCGGCTGCAGCAGGGTCGTCATCATGCGCATGGTGGTAGTTTTGCCGGCCCCGTTGGGACCGACGAAACCGTAGATAGCGCCCTGCTCCACCGCCAGCGACAGATCGTTGACGGCAATCAGCGCGCCGTAGCATTTGGTGAGGTTCTTGGTCTCGATAATAGCCGGCATGGCGTATCCGTTGCTCAGCGCTCGACGAAGAGCGTAAAGTCCAACCGCTGGATGGTGACCTGCAGTTGGCCCGTGTTGGCCACCCGCGCCTGGATTTCGCCGCTCGGGCCCACAAACCGCGCCGGGGCCTTGATCTCGGTGCTGCCCCAGTTCAGCCCGGTCTGGGTCACCCACACCCCCTCGGTAAAGTCCCACAACTGCACATCCACCCCCGAAAGCCCGGTGAGGCCATAGCTCTCCAGGTTCAGGGTCAGCCCCTGCACCTTGCTAAAGGATACCACTTGCGCGGGCATAAACCGCAGCACGAAATCCACGCCCTGGTACAGCGACATATCGTACGGCGTGCCCGAGACGGACTGGCTTTGGCTAAGCGAGATCCACGTCATCAGGCCCGGCGGGATGGCCACACGGCCCTCGCTCAGCTCCAGGTTGGGCCGCAGATTGACGAAGTAGAGCGTCTGGTCCTTGGTGGTGAAGTTGCGGCCCAGCACCTCCACCTCGACCGGCGAGTCATCGGTCCAGCCCACCAGGTACACCCCGGCATCGCGCACGCTGCCAGTGGACGAATCGATGACCGACGATAGCAATTGGAAGCGGCGGTACTTCTCGCGGTCGGCGTAGTAGTCGCCGCTGCCCAGGATATCGTCAATCGTGGTGTCGTAGGTACTGGGCGGATAATACGACTGCGCCAACACGCCCGTCGGGTCGGCCACCGCGGGCAGCACGTTGTTTGAAGAAGCGGGCGTGGCGCGCGAGTTGGTCAGGGGCAGGCTCACCTGGGCCGTCTCGTTTGGCCCCAGGTCGCCGAGGCGCAGCACCCCGCCCGGCGCCAGCACCACCACCTCACTGAGCGCCAGGCTGCTGTGGTTGGTCACCGAGCCGTGCAATTCCATGCCGGTGCTGGTCACTTCCAACACCAGGTCGCTGTCAAATTGCGGCGGCGCGATTTGCCCCTGGGTCACAAACGGCTCCACCGCGCCCACTTCCATGCGCACGTCGTTGATTTCAGTGCCGTCGGCTTGGTGAACGGTGTAGTTGGCGGCCGGCCCGCCAAAGGAGTCCACCGGCATGGGGCGCACCAGGTAACCGGCCGGGAACGCCAGGTCAAAGGTGGCGCGTTGGGGCGAGAACAAGCCCACCAGCCCATCCACCTGCGCGTATTCGGCCTCGGGCCACACCTGCACGACGGCCAGGCGGTGCAGCACAGCGTTTGCGCCGCGCAGCTGATAACCGGTGAGGTAGGCGCCCAGGCTGAAGAGCAGCACGATGCCGGGGATGGTCAGCCAGGCCAGCTCGCGGCGCTTGAGGCGCCGGAGCACCAGGTAATTTATCGGCCCCACGGCGATGAGATAGACGCCCAGGAAGCCGCAGATTTGAATGGTGGAGGGGTACGACAGGCCGGGCAGCGCGTTGAGCGCATCGCGCGCCGAATACCAGCTGCGCAGGCCGCCGGCCCAACTGGGGCGCTCGGCCGTGCCGGTGAGGATGTTGCGGAAGAGACCTTCCAGCCCGTCCCACCGGCGCAGCGGGTCAAAGGCCGGGTCGGCGGCCAGGTACACCACCTGCCCAAAGCCCGACCGGCGCGCCGCGATGAGGGGCGTCTCGCCGGCGCTGGCCAGCACCACCGCATCCGGGGAGAGCGTGCCGATGGAGGCCACGGTCGCGCCCTCGGGCACATCGGCCGCAGCGAAGGCCGCCAGGGGCGCCAGGTCGGTGAGGGTCACCGTGCCATTGGGCAGCAGGGGCAGCACGTCGGCCAGGCCAGCGGCGGTCTTCTGCCAGGTCGGGCCGCCGGCCACCAACAGGCGGCCGCCCGAGGCCACCCACCCGGCCATGGACGTGCGCTGCTCGGGCGTGAAGGCGCCGGTGTCTACGTCCGACAGCACCAGCACGTCCAGGGACTGCCACGCGATGCTCACGGGCGGCAAGTCCTCCAGCTCCAGCTCGGCCACAAAGGCCGCGCCGCTCAGGGGGTCCACATCCGTCAGCACGTTGTAAGCCGAGGCCGAACCGGCCAGCACCCCGTACAGCAAATCGCTCGAGCCCACCTGCACCATCCGCACCGAGGCCGGCTGCGCCAGCTCGTCTTTGCCATCCACCAATTTCACCTGCAGGCTGCTCACAAAGCCCTCGGTGGGAATGTACAGGAAGATCTCGCGCCGCGACTGCGTGGGTAGTTCCACCGGCCGGGCAATCACCAGTTCAGCGGCGTTGTTGCGCGCCACGGTGACTTGCAGGGTGCCGCGGGCATCGGGCCCATCGTTGGCCACGGTGATGCGCATGGGCACCCAGCGCGTGTCCTTGTAATAGCCGTCGAACCCGGCGCGGGCCGTCAGTGTGATGGGGTTGGTTTGCGCGGCGGGGAACGTTGCCCCGCTCGCGGCCAGAACCGCCGCGGGACCGGCGAGCACAACCGCGAACAAAACGACCGCTAACGCCAGTCGCTGCAGGGCAAAACGGGGGGCAGTGTGCATTATGGATTGTGCCGATTGCGCAAGCGCATTGGGCATGCAGTGAGTTTGTACCACGCAGGCATCGTTACGTCAAACTCAGACGTCGCTACCATTCTACCCGAAGCGTCGCTGAGCCATTGACCTGGAAATGCAAACGATACAACCCCGGTCCGGGTTCCCGCACGCTTAGGATTTGCCCATCCGCTTCGGCCAGCGTCGGTGGCGCCGGCAGGGCCAGTTCCAGCTCGCCCTCCGCGCGGCGGCCCAACTCGATCTGAAAGGTCAGGCGGCGGCCCGCCACCTGCCAGGACTTGATTTCGGTGCCCTGTGAAAAATGGAAGGAAGACGCCACCAGGGTGGGCGGCGCGAAACGGCCGCGCTGAGCGAAACGGCCGCGCTGAGCGAAACGGCCGCGCTGAGCGGAACGGCGGCGCAGCGCCAACAGCCGCGCGCCGTGGGGCGGCAGGGGGGCCAACCGCAGGGGTTGATGCGGCGCTTGTATCCAGGATTGTTGGTCCCAAAACTCTGATACGTAATACTCGCCCTCGGGTTGCAGGCCCAGCGCGGCTAGATCCAGCGTGCGCGCGCTGGGACGGCCGGCCCAGTTGAACACGCCGACCACCACCCAGTCGCCGGCCGCGCCGCTCAGCGGCAGCACCAGCAGGTCGGGCATCTCGCTGTCCATCCAACCCGGGGCATAGGCGCTGACGCCCAGCACGGGCAGCAGCGCGGCGATATAACGCTGGCGCTCGGGCTTGAGCCGCCGCATATCATCCGACACTAAGAACATGCCGCCCGACAGCGCGATGACCGTCGCCAGGCTGCGGACCTCGGCCTCGGTGAGCTGCGTATCGTGGTCGCGCACCAGCAGACAGTCGGGGTCGTTCAGCCACCAGCGGCGGTGCAGGGGGGCGCGGTTGATGGTATTGCGCAGGGCGTTGCGCACGCCCACGAAGTCTGCCTCGCGCCGCAGCAGCGGGGCCAGCCGGGGCGTGAGCAGATGCCATTCCCAGCCGGGCGCTACATCGGTGCTGACCCGCATCCCGTCCACCAGGCCCACGGCCGAGCCAAGCGGGCAGCCGCAGCCCAACAGAAAAGTGTCCGGGCCGGCCGCCGCGCGGATGTCGCTGAGCGCCAGGCGCATGGCCTGGGCGCGCGTGAGCGTGGGGTCATAGCGCTTGGCCGGCAAGGCGGCCGCGTAGAGAAAATCGAGCTTGAGGTAAGGAAAGCCCCATTCCTGCACCGCCGTTTGGATCAGGCGGTGGACGTGCGCGCGTACTTCGGGATGCGTGGGGTCCAGGGCATAGCACCAGCGCCCCCAGTTGAAGCCGGCATTGGCCAACCGGCCGTTGGACGCACGCAGAAACCAAGCGGGGTGCTGGCGCAGCAGGCGCGCATCGGCCCGCACCATGTACGGCGCCAGCCACAGGCCGGGGGTCAGGTTGCGGTCCTGAATGCGGTTGGCCAGCCAGCGCAGGCCGTGCGGAAAGGTGGGCTTGGTCTCGAACCAGTCACCCACCTGGGCCTGGAAGCCATCGTCGAGCTGCACAAAATCCAGGGGCAGGGTATCGCGCGTGGCCGCCAACGCGTCGAGATTGCCCAGCATGTCCTGCTCGGTGACGCGATCGAAGTAGTGATACCACGAGCACCAGCCCACCGGCGTGTGGGCGGGCACGCGCGCGTCGTTCTCGCGCGCCGCGGCCTCCGCATACGCGCCCAGGGGATCGGCCTGGCGCAGGCCGATGAATTCCAGATAGGCCCAATCCGTGCCGCGCGTCTCGCCCGGCGCCAGCCGGAGGTCATCGCATTGGGCTGTGAGCCGCAGCGAAGGCGCGTCCGCGTTCAACAGCACCTCCACCGCGCTGAACTGCTCGCGCTGCGACAGAAAGCCGCCGACCACGCCGGTAGCGTGATCGCGGTCGCCGATGACGCCGAACATGTCGCTCGTCAGGCGGCCGGCCCGGCGAAAGCGCGGCGTGACGAGGTTGGAGACCTTGGGCTCGCCAAAGGGGCCGAAGATGGACGTGGGCTGGTGGTCGTGGCCCTGTAGCGTGCCGGCAAAGCTCCACGACTGGTAGCCATTGCAGAAGAACGCCAGCCGGCCGCCGGCCACCGGCCCGCCGCCTGGGTCGGGATAGAAGGACAGCGCGCCGGCCGGGCCGGCGGGATGCAGCTCTTCATCGGGCTCGGGCCGCAGCAAGGACTTGAGGCGGTACCAGAAACCAGAACGGCCCGAGCGCGGCTGGAAGCGCGGGCCGACCCGGACGAGGTCGATCACATCCAGCCAGAGCGGCGCTTGGCCGGCATTGGTGACCGCGACGCGCCAGAGCAAAAAGGGACGCGCGTGAGGTAAGGCAAAGGTGATGGTGACCGCCAGGGGCTCGCGATCCAGCCGTGACGTGCGCGCCGTGACGGTGAGGACCTGCGCGCTGCCGTGCGGGGTATGGGCCTGCGTTTCTAAGCTGACCTGAGCCGCGTCCAGCTCGCCGTTCCAATAAACCCGTTGGCGCTCAGTCCCATCTGGCACCTGATAAATGGCGCCCAGCCGGGCCAGCTCCAGGCGTGGGGCCGTCTGCCCATTCGGGCGCAGGTCCCAGTAGCCGGTTGAGGTGTCGAAGTGGAAGTGGAGGTGGTCGTTGGAGAGGCTGGGCACAGAACTATTCTATCGAAAATCGGCCGCTGAGGAAGGGTTTGGCCTGCGTGGGAGGGGGTTGTACCCCCGATACCCTCCCATAAAGGAGTGTCCGCCGGAACGGGAGGTTCCGGTTGCACGGGGATCGCGGGTACAACCCGCTCCCACGGGTGTCTGAAGTATGTTTCTAAGCTTGGGCGTTGGCCAAACCTACGACGCGCTGTTGCCAAAATGGTCGAGACAGGCTGGGGGCACCCCTGGCACAAAGGATCGCGGGTGCAACCCGCTCCCACACCAGACGATCTGCCTTTGATGCACGTGGGAGCGCGTTGCACGCGCGACACCCCAGGGCGACATAGAGTCCCGCTATCGGTAGCCCACGACGTGCCAGTCCACATCGTCTAGTCTCGACGCATGCGCCGTGGACCATGCGTAAGCCTGGGCCGTTTCGACCCAACCGCGCCTAACTGGATTGTCATGCATATATTGGATATGTTGCCAGAAGTCTGGTTCATCACGTATCACATGGTCGTGATAGCCCTCTTGCCACAGTTCGCCTGTGCGGCCGAGGAGTTGATTGCTTTGGCGGGCGGTGTGACGCTTGAGGCTGTTCATGACGCGAGGCAAGTCGTTACCATCGCGCAGAGCGAAGAGGGTGTGAAAGTGGTTGTCTATGATCACGTAGCCCAGGAGCCAGAGGCGACCGTCGTCGCGGGACCACTTGAGGGAGGCAATCAGGACTTCTCGGGCGCGTGGTGCGAGGAGGGGCTGTCGGTGGAGGATGTTGCTGGTGATGAAGTAGACAGCTCCAGGATTGGAAAAGCGGCCTTTGCGCAGGGATGAAGAATGGGGAGGGTCAGAAGACATTGGTGGTGACGGGACGCTTCAGGCTTGTGGCGTTCCGGGTAATCGCGGGGCAACCCGCTCCCACGCCTGACGAGGCACCTCTGAGGGGCGTGGGAGCGGCTTGTAGCCGCGATGCTTGTGCCTGAGGCTAGCCCAGACTGAAGCGCTGTTCGCTACACGAGGGTTGTCGCGGGTGCAACCCGCTCCCACTTTAGCGGCAATAGTCATTCCGGTCCACATCGAGTTTGCTACTTGAACCAATACACCGTATTCAAAGCCGTACTGCACGTGCACGCCTCCACCCACGCCCCCAGGCGCATCATGCGGCCCTGGTAAGGCTCGGCGCCGCGCGCCGCCACCCAGCCGCCCAGGTTGAAAGCCACCAGGCCGGGCAGCAGGCCATCGGCGGGGATCCACTCGCCGTTGTACTTGCGCGCGATGTGCACGTGCGTGCCCGTGGCCCGGCCGCCCTCGCACGAGGGATGCCCCAGCGGGTCGCCCGTCTCAACCCGTGTGCCGGCCGGCGCCGCCTCATCATCGTCGATGTGAAAATGGAACAGCACCCAACCCGTCTCTTCGTGCCCGTCGCCGTCCAGGTCTAGCACCACCATGTTGTCTTCGCTGCGCACCACCACGCCCGGCGCGGCGGCGGCCACCATCTTGGCGGTCGCCGCGCAGCCCGCTGCGCCGGCCGGCGCCAAGTCCAGCGCCGCCCAGGGCAGGTTGTCGCCCCACACCGGGTGCGGCCCGCCGGTGTAGGACCAAACATCGTTGGCCAGAAACGGCAGCGCCCAATCGGGCTGCGCAAAATCGCCGGGGATAACTTCCAGCTCGGCCAGGGTGCGGTCGAAGGGCTTGCCCCACAGCCGGATATAGGTGGCGCCAAAGCCATCGGGCCGCGTGGCCGCCAGGAACTCGTCGTAGTCGAAAAGCTGCGCGAAGAAATACTGCACCCCCACGGTGCCGGCGGTCTGGTACATGTCCGGGCGCGAGCGCGTCGAGTCGGGCAGCAGCAGCGAGGTGAGCTGGCCGGTGCGCCAGCCATAGTAACCGATGCTCATCTGCTCGGCGGCGTGCGCGAGCTGGCCGTACAAGCCGTGCACGCCCGGGATGTCGCCCAGGGGATCGCGGCGCACTTCGGCCGGCGCCTCGGCTCGGGTCAGCGCGCCCGTGCGCCATTCCATCAAGGCCAGGAGCAGCCGCGGGTTGATCGAATACTGACGCGACACGTAGAGGATGGCCTGCCCGGGTGAGCGCTGTTTCCCGGCCACAAACTGCGGCCTCTCGCGCAGATAACCGGGCTGGGCGTTGATGTAGGCGTCGATATCGAAGTCAACGCTGGTCGGCCCGAAGACAAAATCGGCATCGGGGATGATCTTGTAGGGCGACCCGCCCAAGGGGAACCAAAAGGCCGGGATGGTGAGGGGCTGGCCCGCGGCCAGGGTGGCCGTGGGCGACAGGGTGGGGTTAAGCGCCCACACTTCTTCAGGCGTGGTGTTGAAGTGCGCGGCGATGGCGATCAGGGTATCGCCGGTTTGGGTCTCATAGGGCAGATGGGTGCCCACGCCAAACGGCTCGCGGCCGGGCAGCGGCGTGGCGTTGGGGTCGGGCGTGGGCGAGGCGGTCGGCTCAAGCGTGGGGGGCGAGAGCGGCGTAATTGTCGGCGGTATCGTCGGGGCCGCCCGACCGCAGGCCTGCGCCAGCAGCAGCAAGAGAATAGCCCCTAACTTGAACGACCTGTGTGGAGACGCCACAATGTACCCCGGAATACCGACGACCGCTTCGCGCGACAGACGATAGACGATAGATTTTCACGACGGAGTCGCGACCACAACTACGGTTCTGACGAAATCGCCGTCCAGGCCGCTGTGCAAGTGCAGGCTTCCACGACCTGATCGCCGCGGGTGAGCGTCCCCAAATATTCGCCCTGGCCTTGCGCCGCCAACCAGCCGTCCAGGTTGAACGGGATCACGCCGTCGGCCAGGATCCACTCGCCGTTGTACTTGCGGGCGAGGTGGACGTGCGTGCCCGTGGCGCGCCCGCCCTCGCACGACGGGTGCCCGATGTGGTCGCCGCGTTCCACAAAGGCCCCTGCCTGAACCCGCTGGTCCTCGGCAATGTGCAGATACAGGATGTTCCAGCCGGTGGCCTCGCGGCCGTCCCCGTCCAGGTCCAGCACCACCACCCCCTGCTCCGCGCGCAGCACCAGCCCGGCCGCCACGGCCGTCACCCACGCGCCCGACTCGGCGCAGCCGCTGGCGCTCGACGGCGGCGCGAAATCTAAGGCGGCCATGGCCCCACCCCGCTCCCAGGCGCCATGCGGACCGCCCGTATAGTACCAGGTTTGGCCGGCCGGGAAAGGCAGGGACAACGGCACCTGCAACAGATCGGCCGGTATCAGGGGATTTAGGGCCCGGGCAAACGGGTCGCCGAACAGGCGGTAATAGGTGTTGACAAAGCCCTGGTCGCCCACGGCCGCGTCCCAATCCGGCCGGTTGAGGCTCTGCGCAAAAAAGAACTGGAGCGCCACCGTGCCGGCGTTCAGGGCCGGGTCGAGCCGCAGCGAAGTGCCATCGGGAAAGTGCAGCTCCGTGAGCGTGCCCGCCCGCCAGGCGTAATAGCCGGCCGCGAGCTGGGTGGTGGCCCAGGTAAGCTGCGCGTTCAGGTTGCGCAGGTAGGGGTGCTCATAGCCCAGCGGGTAGTTCATCCCATCGCCCTGGGGCGATGGGTTGGTGACCCAGCCGCTTTGATACTCCAACAGCGCCACCAGCAGCCGCGGGTTGATCGAATGGTTGCGCGCCACCAGCAGCAGCACGTCTCCGCCGGCGCTGGTGCGGCCCTCGGCGTAGCCCTCGTATTGGCCCAAGAAGCCGCCCTGCTCCAGCGCAAAGGCCTGGGGGTCAAAGCCCGCCCCCGCGCCGCTGAACACCAGTTCCGAGTCGGGAATGAGCGGCAGGCTAGGCCCCAGGTCCGCCAGCACGCGCGGGATGACCAGCAACTGCCCATCCACCAGGGTGGTGGTGCCCTTGAGGCCCTCCGGCGCGACAATGTCGGTGGGGTTGACGCCAAAACGGGCGGCCAGTGCCGGCAGGGTGTCGCCGGATTGGGTGGTGTAGAACAGGGTTGGGGCCGGCGTCATCAGCGCCGTGGGCGACGGCGAGGGCGGCGGCAGGAACGTGCTCGTCGGCAGCGGCGGCTCGAGCGTGGGCGTGGGTGGTCCCAGGGTGGGGCCGGCCGTGCTGGCTTCCGGCGTCAGTGTGGCAATCTGGGGCCGGGTTGTCTGGGTGGCGCCGCCGGGCGTCACCTCGGTCCCGGCCGAACCGGCGCGCAGCACAAAGATGGAAGCCGCCGCCACGAGGGGCACCACCAGCCAAAATAGTCTCCCGACGCAGCCTCCCTCGGCGCCGCGGGGCTTGTTGGGATTGTACGGGATGCGGCGGTTCATGGCCGCGCCACCTGGTTGAGGTCGGCGCGGCAGTCGCAGGCCTCGATGGTACGCACGCCGTTAGACAGCGTGCCGTCGTACTGGTTGGCCAGCCCGCCCGACACCCACCCATCCAGCACAAACGGCACCGCGCCGTCGGCCGGGATCCATTCGCCGTTGTACTTGCGCGCGAAGTGCAGGTGGGTGCCGTTGGAGATGCCGCCCTCGCACGACGGATGGCCCATGCGGTCCCCGGCGGCCACGGTCGTGCCCACCTCGGCCCGGTCCAGCCGGTCCATGTGCAGGTAAAACAGCGCCCAGCCGGTTTGCTCGTAGCCGTCGCCGTCCAGGTCGATCACCAGCGAGCCATCACTCGACCGCACCACGAGGCCGTTGGCGGCCGCCGTGGCCCAGGCCTCGGTGATGACGCAGCCGCGCGGCTCGCCGGGCGGCGCAAAGTCCAGCGCGGCCCAGCCCGAGCCATCATCCCAGGCCGGGTGCGGCCCGCCCGTAAACGACCACACCGCCTCCGGCTCGAACGGCAACTGCAGGGGCGGCTGAACCAGGTCGGCTGGCACGAGCGGCTCGAAGGCCTGGGCAAAGGGGTTGCCGTACAGCAGCCAGTAAGTGGTGTAGAAGCCTTCCTCGGTGACGGCCTTGTGCCACTCGCTGGGGATGAGCAGGCTGGCGAATAAGCCCTGCACGCCGACCGTGCCGGCATTCAGCCCCGGCTGGATCAGCGCCACGGAGCCGTCGCCAAAATTCCACGAGATGAGGAAGCCGGCCCGCCAGCCGTAGTAGCCGGCATTGAGCTGGCGCGCGGCCCAGGTGAGCTGGCGATACAGACCATCGCGGCCCGACTCGACTTGCCCGATGGGATAAGCCAATGTGTTGCTGCCCGGCGACTGGGTGCGCAGCCAGCCGCTCTGATGCTCCAGGATGGCCAGCAGCAGCCGCGGGCTAATCGAATAATGCTCGGCCACCAACTGCACGATCTGGCTGCCGGTGAGCGTACGCGCCTCGTCTGAGCCATCCAGTAAGGCGCCGGGGATCTCCTCGGTATAGCCGGCCAAGTAGCCGTCATAGGCGGCCACGAAAGCTTCCAGGTTGAAGCCCACGCTGCTCGGCCCGTAGACAAAGTCGCTGTCGGGCACCAGCTTGAGGGCCGGACCAAAGTCGTTGACGTTGGGGATCGGGATGGTCAGCACCTGGCCGACAAAGAGGGTGTCGGTGACCAGGAGGTCGTTGGCGTCGGCGATTTGCCCCGGGCTGACGCCATAGCGCGCGCCAATCTGGCTGAGCGAGTCACCGCGCTGCACGGTGTACGCCTCCTCTGACTGGCGCTGCAGGATGGACGGCCGGGTGGCGTCGGGTGTGGGGGTGTTGGAGGTGTCCTGTGTGAAGCGGGCGGTGGGGCTGGGCACGCCGGCCACCGGCGGCGAAGCCGGCGGCAGGGTGGCCGT
>CAYUYN010000078.1:0-13436 GCA_964449185.1 uncultured Anaerolineales bacterium
GGAACAGAACGTGCTCTTGGCCGGCATGACGTTGCCGCACTTCGGGCAGCCCATCGGCTGGCTGACGCCCAGCGGCGCGCCGCAGCCCTCGCAGCTCGCGGCGGCCACCTTGTTGGCGGTAGCGCAGTAAGGGCAGTTGAGGGTGCTCAGGCGCTCCGAAATCAGCTTGGTGGCTTTGGCCGTGCGCGCATATTTCTCAACCGCCTCCCAGACCTTTTCTTCCAGGGTCAGCGAGGTGATGTCCTGGGCCAGGTCGTCCAGGCGGTGCAGGAGGTTCCACGGGTTCATCAGGGCGGCCAGGGCGGTCTGGCCCAGCGACGCGGCCACGCCCAGCCACTCGTGCTGGCCGATGCCGACCGTCACTCCATCGGGCACTTTTTGAAGGGTGACCGACAGGGCGGTCTTGCCGCCGCTCTGGGCGTAGTCGCGCGTGGCGATTTGCACCATCAGCTTGTCGCCCTGGCCCAACTGCTGGCAGCGCATATTGCCCTGGTTAAACGCGGCTAAAATGGCATTGGCCACGTCGGTAGGGTCCAGCGCGCCGTGATAGGTCCGCTCGCTCATCAAATATCTCCTAACAAGCTTCCTTAGCCGTTAATGATAACTGATGTTGCGGCCGGTGCAAGTCAGGAGGCTGACAGGGGACCGACGGAAACGGACGACAGATCCCCCTCCGTTGACGCGCCCTCATCCGCCAGTTATACTCCCACCCATGTCCCACCGTGCCCTCATCATGGCCACCGTGTGCGCCGTCGTGGCGCTGCTGCTCTTCACGGCCAGCCTCCCCGTGCCCGCTGCCGCCCAGCAGGCGGCCTCGGCCACGCCGCCCGAGCTGCGCGTGGAAATCTACCAGGACGTAAACGTCCGGAACGGGCCCGGCACGATGTACGACCTGATCGGTGTCCTCATCCCGGGGCAAAGCAGCGCCGTCCTGGCCCGGTCGCCGGACAGTGCCTGGCTGAAAGTGACCTACATCGGCGCGCCGGACGGCACCGGCTGGGTGTTCCGTGATTACGTAAACCTCGTCGGCGACCTGCCCAGCATCCCCACCGTGGTACCGCCGCCCACACCCACCCTACCCCCCACCACCACGCCCGAGCTGTTCGGCACGCCCGAGGGCGGAGCCACCCAGCCGGCCCAAGCCAACTTCCTGCCCACCTACACGCCGCCGGCCCCGATCGTCCGGCCGACCCTGCTGCCCGTGCAGGGCACCCGGCAGGCCGTGTCGTTTCCGCCGGCGGTGCTGATTATTGTGTTGTTTGTGCTGGGGACGTTTGGGGGCCTGGTGAGCTTGATGCGGCAGCGCCAATAGGCGCCCGCATGGTTAGTGGGGCTTTTTTGCAGGGTAGGTCGGAACGGGCGAAGCCCGTTCCGACCTACCCTGCACCCATTTCTTTGGCCGCGCTGAGCGCGCGCGCTTTTGGCGTCAGCCAAAAGGTCGCGGCGGGAAACTTCTTGTTGCTGTCCAGCAGGCCGGCCGTGGCCAGCGCTTCAACCGTGGCGGCGCGGACGGTTTGGGTGGCGCCATCGAGCGCGTGCAGCTGGTACACCTTGCGGCCGTCCAGGTAGCGGTGGGCTTTGAGAGTCCAGCCGTTGGCGATGGCGCGCAGGACGTGGAGCTGAGCTGCCGACAATCTCATGGTGGGTCAAAGACCAGACCTCCGAGGTCTTAAAGACCTCGGAGGTCTCGGGTGCAAAACCTGCCAGGTCTTTAAGCACCCAAAGGTGCCGACCTGGCAGGTTTGGTTTTTGAACCCGAGGTCCCTTAGCCAAGCTCGTGAATATATTCCTGCAGCTTGCGCTGGCTAATTTTCGTGTACTGGTCGCGCAAGATCTGGTCCATCTCTTCCGGCGTCGCGCGGAAGCTGAGAATTTCCAGCGCGTCTTCGGGCGACTGGCCATAGGCCAGCCGCTTCTTGCCGTTGTTGAGGGCGAAGAGGTACATGTAGTGGGGGTTGGAGAAGCTGCTCATTTCTCCTAAGCCTTCGTCAGTGCACCGAGATAATTAGACCGCTGCTGCTTGAGCTCGCCCAGGCCGCGGTTCACTTCCGCGTCATACTGGCCCGCCAGCAGCTCGCGGTAGAACTGGTAATCGATGCCCTTGACCTTTTCGTCGTCCGGGTAGCGATGGTAGTTTTCCTTCGACATCAGGCTCTTGCCCTCGGCGATGAGCTGGTTGCCCAAGGCCGAGCCGGGGTAGGGGGCATAAAAGGCAATGGACGGCATCACGCGGCGCATGTACTTGACCATGCGCATGGTCTTGAAGGCGTCTTCGCGCGTCTCGCCGGGGATGCCCAGCATGATGTTGCACCAAAACACCGGCGCTGGCTTGCCCTGGCGCTCCAGGTCGTCGGCGATGCGGTCGAGCAGGTCGATGGTGAAGTAGTTGTCTTCCTCGGTGCATTCCTTGTTCAGGATGCGCAGCACGCGGTCGCTGCCCGACTCGAAGCCGATGGAGATGGTGTTCCAGTGGGTCTCGCGGATGAGGGCCTCGAACAGCTCGGGCCACTGGCGCACGGTGTCGGCGCGGCCGGCCGCCCAATAGGGCCAGACCTTGTTGGCGTTGCGCGGGTACTTCTCGATCCACTCCTCCAGCCAGCTCGGGTTCTGGAAGAACATCGAGTCGTGGATGACCACTGAGCCCACCGGTCCGTGCTTGCGGTCCAGGTAGTTCAGCTCGTCGATCACCATGTCCACCGGCCGGCGGCCCATGTTGGGGATGTAGGAGGATTCATTGCAGAACACGCACTGCCAGGGGCAGACGCGGCTGGTGAGCAGCGTGGCCACGCCCGGCGGGCCCCAGCCGCACTCCGGCTCCAGCGGCCAGTTGAACTTGCGGCGCAGCTTCCACGCGGCGGGCTTGGGCCACAGCGTGCGGTCGATCATGGGCCAGTCGGCCATGGATTTGGCCGGCGTGCCCAGGATGACGCGCGGGAAGGCCGGCGGGTCGCGGATGAGGTCGACGATGACGTTTTCGCCGGGGCCCTGGCAGATCTTGTCGAACTCGGGCACGGCCGTCATCTCGTCCAGGGCCACCGTGGCGTGCATGCCGCCGGTGATGACCAGGCCGTTGGGGTTGACTTCCTTGAAGAGCTTGGCCGAGCGGTAGGCCACCGGGAACGTGTAGCTGCGCACGTTCATAATCAGCACATCGTAGCCGCGCAGTTGGCGCTTGACCTGGTTCCAGGTCGTGCACTGGCGCGTGGAGAACATATCCGTCTGGACGCCATTCTGGTGCAGGAGGGTGCGCAGCAGCCCCAGGCCGTGGTCCTGCCACTGCTCGTGCGGGCCGGCCGGGTTCACCAGGTCGCCCAGGTCACCCAGGTCCAGCCACACGCGGCGCGGCTGGCCGTCGTTTTTAGGTTTGGCTGCGAATAGTTTCATGCTTATGCTTCCCTGCACCCCCGCTCCCTATAAGGGCTGTCTTCCCGCGAACCCCGCCTCAATGTCGTGCCAGTGGGCCACGGTCGCCTCATTGTAACGCCAACACAAATACACGTCACGCCCGTCGCGCTGAGACCAAAAATCCAGCAGGCCGGTGTTGATGTCCTTCAGTTCCAGCCCCAGGCCTTCGATGGCCTTGACGCTGTGCCGCAGCTTCTCGAAGTCGGCCAGCACCACCGCGGCCTGCTGGCTGCCGCCATTGCCGGCGGCCTTCTCCAGCACCGGCCACAGGTCGGGCTGGGCGTCCACGATGCGCTGGCGCGCGGCCAACAGCTTGGCCACCAGCGGGCGCAGGGTGGGCAGCAAGGCGTTGGCCTCGGCCACGGTGTAGTAGCGTTTGGGCATGGCTAAGGGTATACACGCAACACGGGTCGCACGCAACGCCAGGGGCGCCGTCGTACGACCCGCGGGTCGTGCCGTCCAAAAGAAGGCGGTTTAGTGATGGCCGCAGCCGCCGCCATTGGCGGGGGCCGCTGAAGCGGACGTTTTGAAGGAATGGCCGCAGCCGCAGCTCGACACCGCTTGCGGGTTGTCGATGCGGAAGCCGCCGCCCATCAGGTTGTCCACGTAATCCACCGTGGAGCCACCCAGGTACATCATCGAAGTCGGGTCCACAAACACCTTGACGCCCTTCGACTCGAAGATGCTGTCGAACTCGCCGGGCGCGCCCTCGATGGCCATGCCATACTGCATGCCCGAGCAGCCGCCGCCGGACACGAACACGCGCAGGCCGTGGTCCACCAGGCTGCGCTCGGCCAGCAGAGAGCGGATCTTGTCGGCCGCGCCGGGGAGGAGGGTGACGCCTTCTTCTTCGATCAGGGTCACACTGGTATCAAGCATTTCGTCAGTCGTCATAACTCAGGTCCTTTCCAGGAGGAATGTTGCAGGCAATTGTAATGTAAACACGCTGTCGTGTCAATTACCAAGAAAGTGTTCTACTTTATTACCTGTTCCGTCGCCAGGGGGATGAAGTAGGCGCAGCTAGTGGCGCCCTCGACCACCCGGCTGATGCGCCGCGGCACCCGGCCGAGCAGATTGCTCACCAAGGTCAGGTCCATGCCGCACAGCCCGGGGTTGTCCTTGGCCAGCGCCTCGTAAGGGCAGTTGCAGGTGTGGAGCAGGTAGCCGTCATCGGCGCGCTCCCAGTTGGCCACATAGCCCTGGCTGTTGAGAAAGGCCACCGCGTGCTCGAGCTGCTGGTCCACGGTCTCGCCGGCCACCACGGGCTGCGCCAGCGCTGACATGCGGTTGGCCACGCCTTCAAAGAAGACGTTGACGCCCCCGTGCGGGGGGCAAGCCTTCATTTCTTCCAACAGATGGCCCGCCAGGTCGCGGTAATTCTTGGGGAAATGTTCCGAAGCCTTGCCCGTCAGGGTGTAGGCATACTGCGGGCGACCGGGCGTGGCGCGATGCCGGATCATCGGGTCGCTGACGAAGCCCGCGCCGCGCAGGATGTCGAGGTGATGGCGCACGGTCACCGAGGTCAGGCCGCCCAGCACGGACGACAACTCGTCCACCGTGGCCTCGCCCTTCTCTTTGAGGTAGTTCAGAATGGTTTCGCGTGTTTTCTGCATGGCATGTACCCATAAATACAATGTAATTGTAGCTTCTAGCGGTATTTTGTCAAATTAGCGTATACTTTAATACGCAATACGAGCGCCCGGGCCACCCATGGGAGATGCACCCCCCACGTCCCTAACTTGACAAGCGTTATCCTGCGAATATAATCTAAATACATTGGGAAATATGTAACAAATGGAAGAATTGTACTGGGATGGCGCGTTCGCCATCGCCCGCCGGCTGATGGCCGACCAGCCCAATGCCGATCTCAGCCAAATCACCCTCAACATGATTTATAATTGGACCATCGCCTTACCCGACTTCAAGGATGACCCCCGGCTCGCCAATGACGAGCTGCTGTCGGCCATCTTTCAAGAGTGGTACGAGGAGACCCATCCGCTATGACGACGCTTGAAAAGCCTGTCTCCGATATGCAGGTGCCGGACGAGCTGCAGTCGAACATCTTCATCACCAGCCTCGACAAGATCTACAACTGGAGCCGGCGCAACTCGTGCTGGCCCATGATGTTTGGCCTGGCCTGCTGCGCCATCGAAATGATCTGCACGGCCGCGGCGCGCTACGACCTGAGCCGCTTCGGCATGGAAGTCATGCGGCCTTCCGCGCGCCAGGCCGACCTGATGATTGTCTCGGGCACGGTCACCAAGAAGATGGTGCCGCAGATCGTGCGCCTGTACAACCAGATGCCCGAGCCCAAGTACGTGATGGCCATGGGCGCCTGCGCCAGCGGCGGCGGGCCCTTCAAGGAAGGCTACAACGTGGTGTCGGGCGTGGACAAGTTTGTGCCGGTGGATGTGTACGTGCCCGGCTGCCCGCCCACCCCCCAGGCCCTGCTGCACGGCCTGATGGCGCTGCAGAAGAAAATCGACACTCAATCCATCCGGCGCGTGGCCTGGTATCAGCCCGGCGCGTCCGAGCCTATCCCGGTGCCCATCCTGGGCCCAGACCTGATCGACCCGCGCCAGGCCGGCCAGCTCCGCCAGCGCGCCGCCCAGAGCCTGAGCAACACCGTGACCACGGCCGACCGGGTCCAGCACGGGGAATAAGCCAATGACGACCGCGCCGACCGCTGCCCCTGCGCCCGCCCCCGCTTCCGCGGAAACCAAGCTGGAAGATCTCTTTCCGGGTGTTGCCACGCCCGATGGCCGCAAGGGTTTTAGCGGTTACTTGATCCCGCCGGACCAACTGGTGGAAGTTGCGACCAAGCTGCGCGATGAGTCCGGATACAACTATTTGTCCTCGGCCACCGCCGTGGACTACCTGGAAGAAGGCAAGCTGGAGATGGTCTACCATCTCTACCGCATCGCCGGCGGCCCGGCCATGGTGCTCAAGTCGCAGACCCCGCGCGACAACGCCGTGCTGCCTTCGCTGGTGCCGGTCTTCCCCGGCGCCGACTTCCAGGAGCGCGAAGCCTGGGACCTGTACGGCATCCGCTTCACCGGCCACCCCAACCTGCGCCGCATCCTGATGTGGGAAGGCTTCTGGGGCCACCCCATGCGCAAGGACTGGAAAGAGCCCTACTACGAAGAAGACACCAAGCCCTTCGACTCGCGCTGGCCCGAGGGCAAGGTGTTCCGCTCCGAGCAGCACAACCCGTTTGGCCACAACGTCAAGTACCCCGACGGCTTTACCCTGGAAGGCTGGACGCCCGAGGCCGATAAGGCGCTGTACGCCGGCCTGGGCGCGCTGCCCGACGCGGGCGGGCGGGGGATGAAGACCGACCAGATAACAGTCAACCTCGGCCCGCAGCACCCTTCCACCCATGGCGTGTTCCGCATCGTGGTGACGCTGGACGGCGAGACCATCGTGGACCTGGAGCCGGTGATGGGCTACCTGCACCGCAACCACGAGCAGATCGGCGAGCGCAACACCTTCTTGCAGAACATGCCCTTCACCGACCGGCTGGACTACCTGTCGTCTATGTCCAACAACATGGGCTATGCCCTGGCCGTCGAGAAGCTCATGGGCCTCAAGCCGCCCGAGCGCGCCGAATACCTGCGCGTGATCATGGTTGAGCTGACCCGCATCTGCAACCACCTGTGGGCCATCGGCTTCCTGCTCAACGACCTGGGCGCCTTCTTCACCCCGGCGCTGTACGCCATCCAGGAGCGCGAGCTGATCCTGGACGTGTTCGAGGCCACTGCCGGCTCGCGCATGATGTGCAACTACTTCCGCTTTGGCGGCGTGGCGCGCGACCTGCCCGAGGGCATCCACGAGAAGCTCAACCAGCTGGCCTTCGAGCGCCTGCCGCGCAAGATCGACGAGCTGGACAATTACCTGACCAACAACGAGATCATCCGCGCGCGCTGCATCGGCGTGGGCGTGCTGCCGGCCGAGCAGGCCATTGCCTACAGCACGGCCGGCCCGGTGCTGCGCGCCTCGGGCGTGCCCTACGACGTGCGCCGCGCCGAGCCCTACAGCATCTACGACCGCTTCGACTGGGACGTGGCCGTGCGCTACAACGGCGACGTCTACGACCGCTACCTGATCCGCATCGACGAGATGCGCGAGAGCTTGAAGATCGTGCAGCAGGCGCTGCGCGGCCTGCCCGGCGGCGAGATCCAGACCGGCAAGCCCCAGTACCAGGTGCGCGTCCCCGCCGGCGAGTCCTACGGCCGCGTGGATGGCCCTAAGGGCGAGCTGGGCTTCTACATCCAATCCACCGGCAAGCCCAACCCGCATCGCTATCACGTCCGCGCGCCCTCGTTCATCAACCTCACCCCTTTCGGCGAGATGTGCAAAGGCCACAAGGTGGCCGACGTGGTGGTGGTGCTGGGGAGCATTGACATCGTACTTGGTGAAACGGACCGCTAACCGTGTAGGCATGCGCATGGCTATCAAAGAGCCCCTTCAGGCCGCTGCCCCCGTTCGAGAGCGCTACCGCTTTACCCGGCGCGAATATCATGCCATGGTTGCGGCCGGCATTTTCGACGAAGACTCGCGCGTGGAGCTCGTCGGGGGGGATATCACAATCATGTCACCGATCAACCCCAAGCATGCCAGCGCGGTCAACCGCCTGAACGCCGTTTTTTCGGCCGCTGTGGCCGGGCGCGCCTTGGTTGGGGTGCAGAATCCGTTTGTCATCGGTGACGATTCGGAACCGGAGCCCGATCTGACCTTGCTGAAGCCGCGCGCGGATTACTACGCGGCCGCCCACCCCGGGCCTAACGACCTGCTGTTGGCGGTCGAAGTCGCAAACACGAGCCTGCGCTATGACCGTGAGGTAAAAATGCCGCTCTATGCCGCGTCTGGGCTGGCGGAAGTGTGGCTGTTGAATCTGTTGGATAATGTTCTTGAGGTTTACCGCGAGCCAGGGCCGAAGGGCTATCGTTCACTCCAACGCCTCTCACCCGGCGACCAGGTGTCGCCGCTGGCCTTTCCTGACTTGACCCTCCCCGTGGCGGCGCTGCTGCCGCCGGGGGATTGACGAAGGCACTGAAGACGCGAGGCAACTCGCGGCGAGGACACGCACTATGTACGGACTTGGTATTGTTCGCGGCCTGGGCGTAGTTTTCAAGCACTTTGTCGATACCTATCTGGACGACATCAAGTGGCTGGGCCGACGCTATTACAACCCCGAAGCGCTGGCCGTGCGCCAGGGCCCCAAGGCCGCCGGCATCTTCACCGTGCAGTACCCCGAAGAGCGGCTGGTCACGCCCGAGGAGTTCCGCTTTATCCCCTTCCTGCTGTACGAAGAGAAGGACAACGGCGTGCAGGAAGATCGCTGTACGTCGTGCGGCATCTGCGCCAAGGTCTGCCCGCCCCAGTGCATCTGGATCGAGCGCACCAACGACGCCAAGACCGGCCGGCCCATCCCGGCGCCGCGTGAGTTTTTCATCGACATCGACATCTGCATGAACTGCGGGTTCTGCGCCGAGTACTGCCCGTTTGACGCGATCAAGATGGACCACGATTTTGAGATGGCGTCTTACGACCGCACCGGCGCGCACATTTTCAACAAGGAAAAGTTGAGCAAGCCGGTGTCGTACTACGCGGCCCTGCGCCCCACCAACTACGCCCGCGAGGAAACGGCTCGCATCGAGAAGGAATCCAAGAAGAAGAAGAAGTAAAGCAGCGCACCAATCCGTCAGACAGGGTTTCCAGCCGCCGGCTCCACCGGGCACGATTCCCCTTTCAATTTAGGAGCACGCATGTATCAAAGCGATACCGAGATGCTCTTTCCGACCCGCGTTATTCCGATGCTCAAGAACCTGCGCGGGCGGCCCTGGCACGACCTGGTGGAGAGCGTGGCCACGCGGCCCGATGGCGACGAGGCCACCCTGGCCTTTGGGCTGATGATGATCCGCCTGGACGGCTGCCTCAACTGCCATGCCGACTCCTACCGGGCCATGCGCGGCTGCACGACCTGCGCGCAGCAGGCCATCGGGCGCTACAAGGACACCGACGAGGGGTTGGTCAAGCTGTATGACAAGGCGATCCGAGAAGTGCGCCTGTATTTGGAAGATGGCACGCAAATAGAACTCTAAGCGCCCACGCCCAGAGCGGGTTCCGCTCGGGTTTGCGGCGGGTAGAGGCGTTCAGTGAACGCCCTCGCAGCGGTTTGGCAACGCGCGCCGTACACTCAACGGGAACCCGCTCTAGAGCGCTGGCCGGCGGAAGGCGGTGAACATCGTGTTTGGCAAGAAAAAAGAAGCGGTCACCCAGGAGCAGGTGCTGCAGTCGTTGGGCACCGTGCAGGAGCCAGAGCTTCATCGCGACCTGGTGACCCTGGACATGGTGAAGAACCTCAAGATTGACGGCGGCCAGGTGAGCTTTACCGTCATGCTCACCACGCCCGCCTGCCCGCTCAAGGGTGTGATGGAGCGCGACATCCGTGCCGCGTTGGGCAAGCTGCCGGCCATTACCGGCGTGCAGGTCAACTGGGACGCGCGCGTGTCCCCTAACAACCGGCTGGCCGGGCAACTGACCATGCCGGCCAAGAACGTGGTCGCCATCGCCTCCGGCAAGGGCGGGGTGGGCAAGTCGACCGTGGCGGTGAACGTGGCCGTGGCCTTGGCCCGCGCGGGCGCCAAGGTCGGCCTGCTGGACGCCGACATCTACGGCCCCAACACACCCATGATGCTGGGGGTACACTACAAGCCGGTGCAGGCCAACGGCAAGCTGGTGCCGGCCAAAGCGCACGGCATCGAGCTGTTCTCGATGGGCTTTATGGTCAAAGACGAGCAGCCCATCATCTGGCGCGGCCCCATGCTGGATAAGGCCATCCGCCAGTTCCTGGGCGACGTGGGGTGGGGGGATCTGGACTATTTGCTGGTGGACATGCCCCCCGGCACGGGCGACGCGCAGTTGACCGTCTCGCAGGCCTTTTCGCTGGCGGGCGGCGTCATCGTGACCCTGCCGCAGGCAGTGTCGCAGGCGGATGCGCGCCGTGGCCTGGAAGGCTTTCGGCAGATGGAAGTGCCCATCCTCGGCGTCGTGGAGAACATGAGCTACCTGGCCCTGCCCGACGGCAGCCGCATGGATGTCTTCGGCCACGGCGGCGGGCAGAACCTGGCCAGGCTGGCCGGCGTGCCCTTCATCGGCGAGATTCCGATGGACCCGCAGGTGCGCATCGGCAGCGACAACGGCGTGCCGGTGGTGATCAGCCACCCGCAGTCGCCGGTGGCCCAGGCCCTGGTGGCCGTGGCGCAGGACATCGCCGCCAAGGTCAGCGTGCTCAACTTCATGAACCAGAGCAACGTCATCCCCATCACTGAGGTCGGCTGACCGCGACCGCAGACCACAAACACGAGAGCCCGGCTAACTGCTGGGCTTTTTTCTTTTCCGGGCCGTTTGCGCAAAGCGGGGTGTGGGTATAGATTCGCGCCGCGCTGAAACTGGCTGGCCCAATCACGGGCGGCCTGTCCACCCAAAAGGAGCAAAGCACCATGGTCCCCAAGCACAAAGACCAGTGGGGCGGGGTGGTCCACCGGGTCCCGGTGGACCACCTTTTTATTTCCCGCCAGCAGGGCGTTCGCACGCGCTGCGTCCCTTCACAGGGGGTTTGGGGTGCGCGACCGCACCACCCCATTTTCTTGCACGGTTCCGGTTTCCCGGAACCCCGTACCCCAGATCTGGGCAGGGCGAGAATGAGAAGGCCCTGTATTTATTCTCGCCAAGGTTGCACGAACGTTGCGCATCGTCTATCATTACCCGCTGTATTGTCGCGTTACCATAAGGTGCAGACATCATGGCGGAAATGACAGTTGTGCAGGAAAACAAGGCGCAGCGCCGGGTGATCGGCGTGCGTTTTATGCGGGTGGGCAAGCTCTACCATTTCGACGCGAGCGGCTTTCCGGACGTGCGGCCGGGCGACCGGGTGATTGTGGAAACCACGCGCGGGCGGCAGCTCGGCGAGGTGGTGAACATGGTGCCGGACGAGAAGGTCTCGCCGCCGGCCGGGGGCTACAAGTCCATCGAGGCCATCGCCACGGCGCGCGACCTGGCCGTGGAGCAGATGTGGAAGGGCAAAGAGACCGAGGCCATGATCAACGCGCGCGAGCGGGCCCACCAGCTCGCGCTGCGCGAGGTAAAAGTCGTCAAGGCCGACTTTAGCTACGACGGCACGCGCCTGACCTTCCTCATCAGCGGGCCGGACGACGGCGCCGGCCGGCTGGACACGCGCTCGCTGCGCGAGGACATGCAGGGCCTGTACCGCGAGCAGCAGGTGGCCCTGCGGCAGATCGGCCCGCGCGACGTGGCCAAACTGCTGGGCGGCATGGGGGCCTGCGGCCTGGAAACGCGCTGCTGCTCGTCGTTCCTGACCGAGTTCAGCCCGGTGAGCATCCGCATGGCCAAGGAACAGGGCCTGTCGCTCAACCCCGAAGAGATCACCGGCATGTGCGGGCGGCTGCGCTGCTGCCTGGTGTACGAGTACGAGCAGTACGTGGCGGCGCGCAAGACCCTGCCCAAGCGCAATAAGATCGTGGTCACCCCGCGCGGCGAGGGCAAGGTCATCGATGTCAACCCGCTTAAGGAGTCGGTGTTTGTGGCCGTGCAGGAAGGCGACCAGGTGCGCGTGCTCGAGTTTATGAAGGACGACCTGCAGCCGAAAGAGGAGCTCCAGGCCCTTCAGGCCAAGGCCACCGCCCCCTGCGACCGGCACGAGAGCGGGGGCTGCAACTGCGGCAAGGCGAAGAAGCACGATTAGCTCAGCGCCGCTCCCCTCCGCCCTCGGCAACCTCACCGACCTCCACCTCCACGGCGCTCCGCGGCGCGTGGTCTCCCTGGTCCCGTCCATCACCGGCAGCCTGTTCGACCTGGGGCTGGGCGGGCGCGTGGCCGGTGTCACGGATTACTGTGTCTATCCGCCGGACGGTGTGGCCGCGCTGCCTAAGCTGGGCGGCACCAAGAACCCCGACTGCGATCACATTCTGGCGCTCCAGCCCGACTTGGTCCTTGCTAACTGGGAAGAAAACCATCGCGCAACCGTGGAGACCCTGCGCGCGGCGGGCGTGCCGGTGTGGGTCACCTTCCCGTGCACCGTGCGCGACACGCTGGACCTGCTCTGGGCGTTGATCTCAGTCTTCGAGGCGCCGCAGGCCGGCCGCGTGCTGGACATGCTGGAAAAGTCAGTGGAGTGGGCGGCCCTGGTCGCCGATAACACCCCGCCGGCTCGGGTCTTCTGCCCGATCTGGCGCGAACCGGCCGCTGACGCCGGGCCGGCCGCCTGGTGGATGACCATCAACCGTGCCACCTACGTCCACGACGTCCTGCGGCTGTGCGGCGGCGAGAACATCTTTGCCGGCCGCCAGCGGCGCTATCCCCTGGCCGCCGACCTGGACCCCGAGCAGCACCCCGCCGCCCCGCCCGCGCCCGGCCGCGACACGCGCTATCCCCGTGTGAGCGGCGTCGAAGTCGCCGCCCTGGCGCCCGAGGTGATCCTGCTGCCCAGCGAGCCCTACCCCTTCACCGACCCCGATTTGGCCGCCTTTGAGGACTGGCCCGAAATGCCCGCCGTGCAGACCGGCCGCATACACCTGGTAGACGGCAGCTTGCTGACCTGGCCCGGCACCCGCCTGGCCCTGGCCCTGGCCGAGCTGCCCGCCTTGCTGGGCTGAACGGCGCGCTTGCGGCCAGCCCCAAAAGCCCTCGGTTCTTACGCGACGGCCGGCGCCCAAAATCCGTCGCGCGCAGCGGATCGTCCGTCGTCCGTCGTCTATCCCTTCCCGGCTTGCATCACGGCCAACCGCCGAGTATAGTAACCCCCACATCCTGGAGGCTAAATGACACCGTTGAAAAATCAGTTGCGTCTTGTCGGTCTGGTATGGTCGCTGTTATTGTTGGCCGCCTGCACCCCGCCTACACCCGGCCTCGGCACCCAAGCCGTCACCGTGGCCCCTACCCAGCCGCCCGCCAACACCCAGGCCGGCGCGCCGGCGCCCACCACGGCCGGCCCGGCCACGGGCTACCCG
>CAYUYN010000079.1:0-13300 GCA_964449185.1 uncultured Anaerolineales bacterium
GACCGCGGTCATGCGCTTGAGTTCCTTTGCCTGACCAACATCCTGGCGGGCGCCGTCATGCCCGCGCGCTCAGCCGGCGCGCGCGGGCTCGGGCTCCGGCTTTTCTTCCCAGGTCCGCACCACCAGCCGGAAGATGTCGGACTCGGTGATGATGCCCACCAGGCGGCCGTCCTTCAGCACCGGCAGGCCCGCAATCTTGCGCTGCAGCATGAGGCGGGCCGCGTCCTGGATGCTCATGGTGTCCGTCACCGTCAACAGGCTGCGCGTCATGATCTGCTCCAGGGTGATGCGGCCCACCAGATAGTGCAGCTCGAAAATGCTCAGGCTGGTCGCCTGCGAAGGCTGCGCGCCGCGCAGGTCGCCGCGCGTCACCATACCCACCAGCTCGCCTTTGTCGACGATCGGCAAACGGCGGATGCTGTGCTGCGCCATGAGCTGCAGCGCCTCCGGCAAGTTCATTTTGGGCGACGCGGTAATCGGGTCCGGCGTCATCCAGTCTCGTACCAGCCACGTGTGCATTGTCAGCCTCCTGCAATCCCCCTCCGCCTCGCGACGAGTTGAACCGTCATCCACAGTCTACGGGGCCGGCCCAACCGCCGGCAGTGCGGTATGTAACCCATTTAAGTGACATGCGTCAACAGTGCGCGGCCGCGCGCGGGCCTGCTCATGCGCCAAAATGGACCCGGTTCGGTTACGGAAGGCATAGCCGAGACAGGCCGATCATCACTACCGCGCGTTCGGGGGCGTCCCTACAATGGCAGCATGACCTCCTGGGACCCCTTCCGCGACCGCGTGTGCACCGCCGAGCAGGCAGCGTCGCTGATCCAATCGCATTCGCGCGTCTTCCTGAGCGGCAACTGTGCCGTGCCGCAGCGCGTGCTGGCGGCCCTGGTGGCCCGCGCCCCCAGCCTGCACGCCGTGGAGATCGTCCAGGTGTTGACGGTCGGCGATGCCGATTATGTTGCGCCCGAAATGGCGGGGCATCTGCGCGTCAACACGCTCTTCATCAGCGACAACGTGCGCCCGGCCGTCAACGCCGGCCGCGCCGACTTCACCCCCTGTTTCCTGTCCGAGATCCCCGACTTGTTCACCTCCGGCCGGCTGCCCTTAGACGTGGCGCTGATCCAGGTGGCGCCGCCCGACGAGCACGGCTTTTGTTCGTTTGGCGTGGAAGTGGGCGTCACCAAGCCCGCCGCCGAGGCCGCCCGCTTGGTGATCGCCGAGATCAACCCGCGCATGCCGCGCACGCTGGGCGACGCTTTCATCCACCTCTCGCGCCTTGACGCCATCGTGCCGGTGGACTACCCCCTGCCCGAGCTCCACATGGCGTCCAGCGACCCCCTCACCGAGCGCATTGCCGAGCATGTGGCCAGCCTGATCCCCGACGGCGCGACCCTCCAGACCGGCATCGGCGCCATCCCCGCTGCCGTGCTGCGTCACCTGACCGACCGCCGGCATCTGGGCCTCCACACCGAGCTCTTCTCCGACGGCGTCGTGGACTTGGTGCAGCGTGGCGTGATCACTGGCGACCGCAAGAGCCTGCATCGGGGCAAGATTATCTCCGGCTTCGTGCTCGGTACGCAGCGCCTCTACGACTTCGTGCACGATAACCCCCTCATCGAGCTTCACCCCACCAACTACGTCAACGACCCGTTCGTCATCGCCCAGAACGACCGCATGGTGGCGATCAACTCGGCTATCGAAGTGGACCTGACCGGCCAGGTCTGCGCCGACAGCATCGGCCCGCGCCTATACAGCGGCGTGGGCGGCCAGGCCGACTTTATTTACGGCGCCGCCCGCTCGCGGGGCGGCCTCCCCATCATCGCGCTGCCCAGCACCGTGCGGCCCAAAAACAGCAGCCAGCCGGCCAGCCGGATCACGCCCATGCTGCAGCGCGGCGCGGGCGTCACCACCACCCGCAACCACGTCCGCTTTGTCGTCACCGAGCACGGCGTGGCCGACCTCTATGGCAAGACCATCGCCCAGCGCGCCCAGGCGCTGATCAAAATCGCCGCACCCGAGTTTCGCGAAGAGCTGTGCGAGCAGGCGCGGCAGCTCAACTACCTGTGACCGCAGAGAGGAACAAAGTTATCATGGCAACCGTCACTGCAAGGCCCCCTTCAACCCGCCGTACGCCCCCGCCCGCTCGGCCCAAGAACGGCCATAACGGCCAGGGCCACAAGGCCCAGAAGAATAAAGTGACCGAAAAGTGGGTCTACCTGTTCTCCGAAGGCGACGCCAAGATGCGCGACCTGCTCGGGGGCAAAGGCGCGAACCTGGCCGAGATGACCCGCCTCGGGCTGCCCGTGCCGCCCGGCTTCATCGTCACCACGCGCGCCTGCAACGCCTACCTGGCCGCCGGCGAGACCTTTCCACCCGACCTGTGGGAGCAGATGCTGGAGGCAATGAAGCAGCTAGAGCTGGAAACCGGCAAGGGCTTTGGCGATCCGAAGAACCCGCTGCTGGTATCTTGCCGCTCCGGCGCCAAGTTCTCGATGCCGGGCATGATGGACACCGTCCTCAATATCGGCTTGAACGACGAGGTTGTCATCGGCCTCATTGAGCTGACCAGCGATGCCCGCTTCGCCTACGACGCTTACCGCCGGCTGATCCAGATGTTCGGAACGGTGGTGCTCGATCTGCCCGACGAGCCCTTCGAAGCAGTGCTGGCGGAGTATCGGCGCCGGCGTGCCGTGACCAACGACGCCGACTTGGCCGCCGAAGACCTCCAGGCCATCACGGTGGCGTTCAAACGCATCGTCCGCACCGACGCCAGCCGCGACTTTTCCACCGACCCACTCGAGCAGCTGCGTCTGGTCACCGAGGCGGTGTTCAAGTCGTGGAACGGCAAGCGGGCGTACGACTATCGCAACGCTGCCGGCCTCCCCCACGACCTGGGCACGGCCGTCAACATCGTTAGCATGGTGTTCGGCAACCTGGGCCAGGCTTCGGGCACGGGCGTGGTCACGACCCGCAATGTCTCGACCGGCGAAAAGAAGATCGAGGGCGACTACCTCACCAACGCGCAGGGCGAGGATGTGGTGGCCGGTGCCCGCCTGACCAAGCCGATCACGGCGCTGGAGGACGAGCTGCCCCGGGTCTATCGCCAGTTCGCCCGCATTTGTCGCCGGCTGGAGAAACACTACCGCGACGTCCAGGACGTCGAGTTCACCATCGAGCGCGGCCAGCTGTGGATCTTGCAGACCCGCGACGCCAAGCGCACCGCGCAGGCCGCCGTGCGCATCGCCGTGGACCTGGCCACCGAGCGGCTGATCAGCCGCGCCGAGGCCGTCAAGCGCGTCAAGCCCGAGCACGTCGATTACTTCCTGCACCCGCAATTCGACCCGGCCGAAATAAAGGCCGCCATCGCGCGCGGTGACCGGCTGGCCAGCGGCCTCAACGTCTCGCCCGGCGCCGCCGTCGGGCAAATCGCCTTTGACGCCGACACGGCCGAGAAGTGGGCCAAGGCCGAAAAGCGCGCCGTGATCCTGGTCCGGCCCGAAACCAAGCCCGATGACGTGCACGGCATGCTGGCCGCGCGCGGCATCCTCACCAGCCGCGGCGGCCGCACCAGCCACGCCGCCCTGGTTGCCCGCCAGTTTGGCAAGCCGGCCGTGGTGGGCTGCTCGGCCATGGAGGTGGATTTGGAGCGGCGCCAGTTAACCGTCGCCGGCCGCACCCTGGTCGAGGGCGATGTCGTCTCCCTCGATGGCACCCTGGGCGAGGTCTACGCCGCCCAGGTCAAAACCATCATCCCCGACTTCAACGATCCCTACCTGCTCAAGCTGCTGAGCTGGGCCGACGCCATCCGGACGCTCGGCGTCTGGGCCAACGCCGACTACCCGCGCGACGCCGAACGCGCCCGCGCCTACGGCGCCGAGGGCATCGGCCTGTGCCGCACCGAGCACATGTTCTTCGAGACCAACCGCCTGCCCTATGTCCAACAGATGATCCTGGCGACCGACGACGCCGAGCGCCAATTCGCGTTGGACAAACTGCTGCCCTTCCAGCGCGAGGACTTCATCGGCCTGTTCCGCGCCATGGATGGCCTGCCGGTCACCATCCGGCTGATCGACCCGCCCCTGCACGAGTTCCTGCCCAGCCACGACGAGCTGCTGCGCGACGTGACCGAGATGGAAACCCGCGTCAAGCTGCACGACCCGGACCCGCTGGGCCTAACCGGCACCCTGGCCCAGAAGCGCAAGCTGCTGGCCGCCGTCGAGTCCATGCGCGAGGCCAACCCCATGCTCGGACTGCGCGGCGTGCGCCTGGGCATCCACCTGCCCGCCCTGGTGCGCATGCAGGTGCGCGCCATCTTCGAGGCGGCCTGCCAGTGCGCCCGGGAAGGCGTGGACGTGCATCCCAAGGTGATGATCCCGCTGACCGCGCACAACAACGAGCTCAAGGTCGAGCAGACCCTGCTCGAGGCCGAAGCCGAGGCCGTGATGGCCGAGTGTGGCTTGACGCTCGACTACCAGTTCGGCACCATGATCGAGATCCCGCGCGCGGCGCTCACCGCCGACCAGATCGCCCGCTATGCGCAGTTCTTCTCGTTTGGCACCAACGACCTGACCCAGACCACCTTCGGCATCTCGCGCGACGACGCCGAGACTGGCTTCCTGCTCGAATACCTGGAGAAAGGCATCCTGCCGGATAACCCCTTCGCCACCATCGATGAGATGGGCGTCGGCAAGCTGATGCGCATGGGCGTCGAGCTGGGCCGCGCGACCCGTCCTGATCTGGAAGTGGGCATCTGCGGTGAGCACGGCGGCGACCCGCGCAGCATCGACTTCTGCCAACGCGCCGGCCTGGACTACGTGAGCTGCTCGCCGTTCCGGGTGCCCATCGCCCGCCTGTCCGCCGCGCACGCGGCCCTGCGCGCGGCGGAGTGCAGCTAGACCCGGGAGCCGATACCAAGGCTGTCGGGCAGTGGCCCGTCACTGCCCGGTAGCCGGGCTCGCCTGCGCGTACCTGGCCGTCCGCGACTAGGCTGCCCCCTCCCTCGAATCTAGACAGATGTCACCAGGAATCGCGCAGACCGTCACTAGTCGGTCGGCCAGCGATCCGATACGCTAAACCCCGAAGGCCGTTCCTGACACCGTTGAAAGAGGCCCACATGACCCCCAGAACCATGGTAACGATTGACGGCAACGAGGCCGCCGCCTACGTGGCCCACAAGCTGAACGAGGTGATCGCCATCTATCCGATCACCCCGTCTTCCGGCATGGGCGAGCTGGCCGACCAGTGGTCGGCCGAAGGCAAAACCAACCTGTGGGGCACCGTGCCCATGGTCGTGGAGATGCAGAGCGAGGGCGGCGCCGCCGGGGCCGTCCACGGCGCCCTGCAGACCGGCTCGCTGACCACGACCTTTACCGCCTCCCAGGGCCTGCTGCTGATGATGCCCAACCTGTACAAGATTGCCGGCGAGCTCATCCCCACCGTCTTTCACGTGGCGGCCCGCTCCGTGGCCACCCACGCCCTCTCGATCTTTGGCGACCACTCCGACGTCATGGGCGTGCGGGCCACGGGCTGGGCCATGCTGGCCTCCGGCTCCGTACAGGAAGTGATGGACTTCGCCCTGATCGCCCAGGCCGCCACCCTGCGCACGCGGGTGCCCTGCCTGCACTTCTTCGACGGGTTCCGCACCTCGCACGAGGTGATGAAGATCGAAGCCCTGGCCGACGACGACCTGCGCGCCATGATTGACGATGACTTGGTGCGCGCCCACCGCGCGCGCGCCCTCTCGCCCGACCGGCCCGTCCTGCGCGGCAGCGCCCAGAACCCCGACGTATTCTTCCAGGCCCGCGAGGCGAGCAACCCCTACTACCAGGCCTGCCCCGCCATTGTCCAGGCGGCCATGGACCAATTCGCCGCGCTCACCGGCCGGCACTACCACCTGTTCGACTATGCCGGCGCGCCCGACGCCGAGCGCGTGATCGTCCTGATGGGCTCCGGCGCCGAGACTGCCCGCGAGACCGCCGCCCACCTGGCCGCCCAAGGCGAAAAGATCGGTGTCGTGGCCGTGCGGCTGTACCGCCCGTTCGCTGCCCAGACCTTCGTCCAGGCCCTGCCGGCCACGGTCAAGGTCATCGCCGTGCTCGACCGCACCAAGGAGCCTGGCGCGCCCGGCGAGCCCCTCTACCAGGACGTGGTCACCGCCCTCAGCGAAGCCTACGCTGTTGGTCAGGCGCCGTTCAGGGCCTTGCCCCGCGTCATCGGCGGCCGCTACGGCCTCTCGTCCAAGGAGTTCACCCCGGCCATGGTCAAGGCCGTCTACGACGAGCTGGCCAAGCCCCGGCCTAAGAACCACTTCACGCTCGGCATCCTCGACGACGTCAGCGGCACCAGCCTGGACTACGACCCGGCCTTCACCACCGAGGCCGCCGATACCACCCGCGCCATCTTCTACGGCCTGGGGTCCGACGGCACGGTCGGCGCCAACAAGAACTCAATCAAGATCATCGGCGAGGAGACCGACAACGCCGCCCAAGGCTACTTCGTCTACGACTCCAAGAAATCCGGCTCGGTGACCATCTCGCACCTGCGCTTTGGTCCCCGCCCCATCCACGCCGCCTACCTGATCAGCCAGGCCAACTTTGTCGCCTGCCATCAGTTTGGTTTCCTCGAGCGGTTTGACGTGCTGGCCCAGGCCGAGCCCGGCGCCGTCTTCCTGCTGAACAGCGCCTATAGTCCGCAGGAGGTATGGGATCACCTGCCGCGGCCGGCGCAGGCCCACATCCTGAACAAGCGGCTGCGCTTCTTCGTCATCGACGCCGACAAGGTCGCGCGCGCGACCGGCATGGGCGGCCGCATCAACACCATCATGCAGACGTGCTTCTTCGCCGTCAGCGGCGTCATGCCGCGCGCTGCCGCCCTCGACGCCATCAAGCACGCCATCCAAAAAACCTACGGCAAGCGCGGCGAGATCGTCGTCCAGCGCAACTTCGAAGCGGTCGCGCAAACCCTGGACAACCTCCACGCAGTGCGCGTCCCGAGCGCCGTCAGCAGCGCCCGGGAGCTGCGCGCCGCGGTGCCGGCTGAGGCGCCCGCCTTCGTCCAGAACGTGACGGCGGCCATGATTGCCGGTCGCGGCGACGAGCTGCCAGTCAGTGCCATGCCCGTCGACGGCACCTTCCCCACCGGCACCGCCCAGTGGGAGAAGCGCAGCATTGCCGACGAGATCCCCGCCTGGGACCCGGCCATCTGCATCCAGTGCGGCAAATGCGTGCTGGTCTGCCCGCACGCCGTCATCCGTGAGAAAGTTTACCCGGCCGCCGCCCTGGCCGGTGCCCCGGCCACCTTCCAGTCGGCCCCGGCGCGCTGGAAGGAGTTTTCCGATCAGCGCTACACCCTCCAGGTGGCGCCCGAGGACTGCACCGGCTGCGCGCTTTGCTTCGAAGTCTGCCCCGTCAAGAACAAGTCTGAGACCCGGCGCAAGGCCATCAATATGGTCCCGCAGCCGCCCCTCCGCGAGACCGAACGCGCCAACTGGCAGTTCTTCCTCGACCTGCCAGAGGTGGACCGGCGCGGCCTCAATACCACCACGGTCAAGGACTCGCAGCTCCTCCAGCCGCTGTTCGAGTTCTCCGGCGCCTGCGCCGGCTGCGGCGAAACGCCCTATCTCAAGCTGCTCTCGCAGCTCTTCGGCGACCGCGCCCTCATCGCCAACGCCACCGGCTGCTCGTCGATCTTCGGCGGCAACCTGCCGACCACGCCCTGGTCGCAGAACAAGGCCGGGCGCGGGCCGGCCTGGGCCAACTCGCTCTTTGAAGACAACGCCGAGTTCGGGCTGGGCTTTCGCCTGACCCTTGATAAGCAGACCGAGTTCGCCCACGAGCTGCTCGGCCGCCTGGCGGAATGGATTGGGCCGGAGCTCGTGCAGGCGCTGCGCGAGGCCGACCAAAGCACCGAGGCGGCCATCGCGGCGCAGCGCGAGCGCGTGGCGCTGCTCAAGCAAAAGTTGCAGCGGGCCGTGGATGATGCCCATGTGCCCGGTCCGATCCAGGCCGAGGCCCGCCACCTGCTTAGCCTGGCCGACGTGCTGGTCAAGCGCAGCCTATGGATCGTGGGCGGCGACGGCTGGGCTTACGACATCGGCTACGGCGGCCTCGACCACGTGCTGGCCTCCGGGCGCGACGTCAACGTCCTGGTGCTCGACACCGAGGTCTACTCCAACACCGGCGGCCAGATGTCCAAGTCCACGCCGCGGGCGGCCGTCGCCAAGTTCGCCGCCGGCGGGAAGACCCGACCCAAGAAGGACTTGGGCCTGCTGGCCATGACCTACGGCAACGTCTACGTGGCGCAGGTGGCCCTGGGCGCCAACGACGCCCAGACCCTGCGCGCCTTCCACGAGGCCGAGGCCTACCACGGCCCGTCGCTCATCCTGGCCTATAGCCCCTGCATCGCGCACGGCTACGACCTGCGCCGCGGCCTGGACCAGCAGAAGAAAGCCGTGCTCTCGGGTTACTGGCCGCTCTACCGCTACCACCCCGAGCGGG
This sequence comes from uncultured Anaerolineales bacterium, assembly GCA_964449185.1. Lineage (GTDB taxonomy): Bacteria > Chloroflexota > Anaerolineae > Anaerolineales > UBA6663 > CAYUYN01. The sequence continues at coordinate 8,499 of CAYUYN010000079.1, forward strand.
CCATGGCCGGGCAGAGCCCACTGACCCTGGACTCCAAGGCGCCCAGCCTGCCCCTTGAGCAGTACATGTATGAAGAATTGCGCTTCCGCGTGCTCACCCAGACCAACCCGGCCGAGGCCGAGCGCCTGCTGCGACTGGCGCAGCAGGACGTGCAGGAGCGCTGGAAGACCTACCAGCAACTGGCCGCGAAAGGGTGAGTGTTCCATGACTGATTTCTCCACCACGTATCTCGGTCTTAAGCTCAACAGCCCGCTTGTGCCGTCGGCCTCGCCGCTGTCGCGCAGCCTGGACAACCTCAAGCGCATGGAGGCGGCCGGCGCCGGCGCCGTCGTGCTCCACTCGCTGTTTGAGGAGCAGATCAACGCCGAAAGCCACACCCTGGATTACTTCCTGGCGCATGGCGCTGAAAGTTATCCTGAGGCCCTGTCCTACTTTCCCGAGGCCTCGGCCTACCGGCTGACGCCGGACCTGTATCTCGAGCACATCCGCAAGGCCAAGGCAGCGGTGAGTATCCCCATCATCGCCAGCCTGAACGGCATCTCGGCCGGGTCGGGCTACGTGGTCAACCAGCGCCAGTGCGACTGGATTAAGTATGCCCGCCTGATGGAGCAGGCCGGTGCCGATGCGCTGGAGCTGAACCTGTACTACGTGCCCACCGACCCCGATCTGCTCGGCGACACGGTCGAAGACATGTATGCCGACCTGCTGATCGACGTTCGGCACACCATCTCGATCCCGGTCGCGATGAAGCTCAGCCCCTTCTTCAGCTCTCTGCCCAACATGGCCCGCCGCCTGGTCGAGTGCGGCGCCAGCGGCCTGGTGCTGTTCAACCGCTTCTACCAGCCCGACATCGACCTGGATACGCTCGACGTGGTGCCCCAACTGAACTTGACCACCCCGCAGGAGGCCCAGGCCCTGCGGGTGCCCCTGCGCTGGATCGCCCTGCTCTACGGCCGTGTGGGCGCTGACCTGGCGCTGTCATCGGGCGTCCATACCGCCGAAGACGCGCTCAAGGGTGTGCTGGCCGGCGCGCAGGTCACCATGCTGGCCTCCGCCCTGCTAATGCACGGCATCGGCCGCCTGAGCGAAATCCGTACGCGCATGCTGCAGTGGATGGATGCGCACGAATATGAGTCGATTACGCAAATGTGCGGCAGCGTCAGCCAGAAGTCCGTCGCTTACCCGGCCGCCTTCGAGCGCGCCAGCTACATCAGGTCGATCGGCCTCGGGCATTGAAAGGAGAACGTCATGAGAACGCGTGTTTTGGTGACCTACGCCACGCGCGCTGGTTCAACCGGTGAGGTGGCCCATGTCATCGGTGAAGTGCTCAGCGCCCGCAGCTTCAGCGTGGATGTGCGCACGATCAAGAGCCGCCCACGCGTGGAAGACTATCAGGCCGTGCTGATCGGCAGCGCCATCCGCACCGGCAGGTGGCTGCCGGAGGCCGTGTCCTTCGTCGACGACCACCAGGACGCCCTCCGGCGCGTGCCGGTGGCACTGTTCACGGTGCATATGCACAACACCGGCGACGACCCGCGGAGCGTTGCCAACCGCCTGGCCTATCTGAACACGGTTCGCCCCCTGCTCCATCCGATCGGCGAAGTGTTCTTCAGCGGTGCCATCGATCCCGCCAAACTATCGGCGCTGGACCGTTTGATGGTGCGCGCGGTGAAGGCGCCGGTCGGCGACTTCCGCAGTTGGGACAAGGTCCGCGACTGGGCGCAGACCATCCTGGCCTAGGCGGAAGCCCATGAAAACCGTCAAGCCGTTAGAGTGGCTCGTACCCCTTATCGGCCTGCTGTCCCTCTTTGCCGCCGGCGCCGGCCTCTTTTGGCCGGCCGACGGCGAACCGTACGCGTCTACGTCGCACCGCGGCGAGGCGGTCGTGCTGGCCGGCCGCGGCCTGTACCGCTAGGCCACCGTCGGCTCCGCCGCCCAGGAGCAGGCCGCGGACCTGGTGACTCTGGCCCCTGGGCCTGCCCCTGCTGGTGGTGAAGCCTGGCTGGCGCAGCGCGGCTCGCTGCGCGGCCGGCGCGGCCCGACGATTGCCAGATCCAGAGGCTGAGCAACACCAGCCTCAAAGCGGGTTCGGCAATGCCGGACCCGCTTTGAGGGTTCCGTGCCCCGGCACGACACAAGCGATTTGGACGCCGCGCAGCCCAGCCACCGGCCAGGCGTGACGAATACACCCGAAATGGAGGAAGTTTGTCACTATCACACCCGCGCCGGTGGGCCTACCCTGTACCCAGAGACTACCGTCAACTTATCGGAAATCTTACCGGGAGCCCTTTGGGCCCCAGGGAGGCCCCATGCAAATCACACGCCAGGCCGACTATGCGGTACGAGCCGTCCTTTATCTATCCGAACGCGGTCAAGCTGCTCGGATACCCACAGCCGAGATTGGCCGCGAGCAGCACATCCCGGTAACATTCCTCGCCAAAATCGTGGCGCAGCTTTCCGCTGCCGGCATCCTGCGTTCCAAGCGCGGCGCCCACGGCGGCGTCGCTCTCGGGCGCCCGGCTGATGAAATCTCTTTGCTTGAAATCGTCGAAGCCATCGATGGCCCGCTGCTGCTCAATGAGTGCGTCGCCGACCCAACCTCCTGTCCGCTTGGAGAGCGCTGCCCCGTTCAGAGCGTCTGGTGCCAGGCGCAAGCCGAGCTCGTCGAGCGGCTGGGACGGACCACTTTTTCGCAGCTGGCGCGCCACCACCAGCCCGCCACCCTGCTGATGGATGCCGCCTAGCACGCGCAGCCGGGCGCGATCGCACCGGCCACGGAGGTCAGTATGAAGATCTACATCGACCGCACCCATTGCGACCTGTGCCAGTCCTACTGCGACCGGCATGTCGCCAAGCTGGTCCGCTTTCCATTGGGGGTGGACCGCCCGTGCATCCAATCGCTTGAAGACGACGGGCAGCCGGCGCTGACCCTGGTCGTCAAGGACGGCCCGCACGAAGCCACGCTCGTCCTCACCGAGCAGGAGCGTGAGGTCATCGGCCTCGAAGGACTGTCGCCGTTTTTGCCGTGGACAAATTCCTCGTCGCCGGGCAGTGCATGAGCCGGCCAAGTCACCGCCATGCCAACTGAGGCACTGGCGTCCCTGCCGCTGTTCGCAGGCTTGGGAGCCAATCAGCTTGCCCGCCTGGGGGAGCTGTTCGAGCTCGTCGCCTATCCCGCCGGTTCCGAGATCTTCGTGGCCGGCGATCGGGCGAGCCGGCTCTACATCGTCCGTTCCGGCGAGGTGCTCATCCGCTACCAGCCCTACGACGGGGGCTCGCTCGACATCGCCACCATCCAGCCCGGCGGCGCCTTTGGCTGGTCGGCGGCCCTGAAGCGTTCTTACTACACCTCATCGGCGCTGGCTCGTACGGAGGTGCAGGTCCTGACGATCGACGCGCACGACCTGCATCAAATCATGGCCGAAGATCCTGAGATCGGCAGCGTGCTGCTCGAGCGCGCCGCGCTGATCGCGGGCAGCCGCCTGGACAGTCTGGGCCGGCAGGTCATTGAGCTGCTTCAGCCCCAGGCCCACAAGAAACAATTCAAAGGATTCGATTGAACATGCCGGGCTCCTCATAACCCATGGGCAGGCAGGGCCTGCTCATTCTTCCTGGGCAGGACAAGAATGAGCAGGCCCTGCACCCAGTCTCTTAATCGTCTTGCCGAACAGGCCCACCGGCAGGTGCAATCTCAGTATGTTACGCCAACGGATTCTGCTGGTCGACGACCACGAGGTCGTGCGCCTGGGGCTAAAGGCCCTGATCGAGCGTCAGCCGGATATGGAAGTGGTGGCCGAGGCCGATACGGCTGCCAATGCCGTCACCAAGGCCGTGGCCTTCAAGCCGGATGTGGTCGTGATGGACATCCGCCTGGGCAACGGCAGCGGCATCGAGGCCTGCCGCGAGATTGTGGCGCAGCTGCCAGACACCAAGGTCGTCATGCTCACCAGCTACGCCGAAGATGACGTGCTGTTTGCCGCGATCCAGGCCGGAGCGGCTGGTTATGTCCTGAAGCAAGCCGGCGGCCAGGACGTGGTGCGAGCGCTCCAGGCTGTGGCGCAAGGGCAGGCGCTCCTGGACCCTTCCCTCACAGAGCGCGTCTTCGCCAAAGTGCGCCGGGCGGCACGCGACCAGGAAGCAGCGGCCTTCGCCATGCTCAGCGAGCAAGAACAGCGGGTGCTGACGCTGGTCACCGCAGGCCAGACTAACCGCCAAATTGCTCAGGAACTGCACCTGGGTGAAGGCACCGTCCGGAATTACGTCAGCAATATCCTCGGCAAGCTGGGCGTGGCCAACCGCGCCCAGGCCGCCGCTTACGCCACCAAGCATAACCTGAAGGCAGCCAACTGAATTCCACCCCGGCCAAATCCATCTGACTACGTGGGACTGGCCCAGTCTGCCCTCAAACTTGCCGGCGCGCCTCACGCGCCAACAACCACGCCAGGCCCGCCCCCGAAACTCCCGCCGCCGTCGCGCCCATCAGCAGCCCCGCAATGGCGGCGATCCCAACCAGGCGCCAGACCGGGTCGCCGGCTTGCGTCAACGACATGCCAGCAAATACGACCGCCAGACCGGCCAGCCACGCTAAGGCGCTCAGCCAGATCCAGTCCACGGCGCGTGCCAGATGCCGCCGGAGCGCCAGCTGCTGCGCAGCGCCGAGCGAAACCAACAGCACCGGCCCCAGGACGGCCAGGCCCAGCCAAAGCACAATCGGCGGCAGGGCCGTGGGGTCCCCGAGCGTGCTGGGCAGCAGGCCGATGGCCCAGGCCAGCGCGGCGCCGGCCGCCGTAGCCAAAATCCAC